>CAIOSL010000042.1 GCA_903861015.1 uncultured bacterium | reverse complement strand
GCCCCGAAACCTATCGGGGCTGTATTTGACTGGTTTTATAGGTTAAAGAAAACCTTTTCGCCGTTATATTGTGCGGCTTCGCCCAATTCTTCTTCAATTCGAAGCAGCTGGTTATATTTGGCCACACGATCAGTCCGTGATGGTGCACCGGTTTTGATCTGGCCAGCGTTGACCGCCACTACCAAATCAGCAATTATTGTATCTTCGGTCTCACCCGAACGATGCGACACGACTGCCGTATAACCAGCACGGTTAGCCATCTTGATTGCGTCCAACGTCTCGGTCAAAGTACCAATTTGGTTTAGTTTAATCAAGATCGAGTTAGCAGTTTTAAGCTCAATACCTTTTTTGAGGCGCTCGGTGTTAGTAACAAACAAGTCGTCGCCAACAATTTGAATCTTGTCACCAAGTTGATCGGTCAGCTTCTTCCAACCGTCCCAATCTTCTTCCGACAGACCATCCTCGAGAGAAATAATTGGATATTTGTCGGCCAAATCAGCATAATAAGCGATTAGTTCGTCGGTTGTAAAGAATTGCTTGGCCTTCCAGAAGTAATACTTGCCTTCTTGACCAGCTTTTTTAGCCTCTTCGTACATTTCGGTTGCTGCGGCATCAATAGCGATTTTAAAGTCAATACCAGCTTTGTAACCCGCCTTGGCGATAGCTTCAACAATCAGCTCCAACGCTTCTTCGTCACGCGACAAATTAGGCGCAAAACCACCCTCGTCACCGACCGATGTTGCCAAGCCCTTGGCCTTCAAAACCGATTTAAGGTTATGAAAAACCTCGGCACATTGACGCAAACCTTCGGCAAAGCTGGTAGCACCGATTGGCATAATCATAAACTCTTGAATATTGACGCTGTTATCAGAGTGTTTGCCGCCATTTAAAATATTCATCATTGGTACTGGCAATTCTTTGGCATTAACGCCGCCGATGTATTTATAAAGTGGCAGTTCCAAAACATTAGCCGCTGCCTTGGCGACCGCTAGCGACACGCCCAAAATCGCATTGGCACCAAACTTTGCCTTGTTGTCGGTACCGTCCAGATCAATCATCACCTGGTCGATCGTAACCTGATCAAAAACATCCATGCCAACAACCGCTGGCGCAATAATATCGTTAACATTATTGACGGCTTTCATAACACCTTTACCCAAATAGGCACTGACATCACCATCACGAAGTTCGATAGCCTCAAACGCACCAGTCGAGGCGCCTGACGGAACGGCTGCTCGGCCCATATAACCGCAACTGGTAACTACGTCAACCTCGACGGTTGGATAACCGCGCGAGTCCAGAACTTGCCTGGCGTGAACTGATTCGATAACTTGTTTTTGTGACATAACAATAAAACTCCTTTACTTTAATTCTATTATACTGCGCCCGGTCATTTCTGGCGGAACGGATTCGTCCATTAATGTCAGCAAGGTCGGTGCAATATCGCACAGTCGTCCGCTGGTAATACCAGAAACTCGATCCGAGACAACAATTACCGGCACATCAAAGGTCGAATGCGACGTAATAACCGCACCGGTTTGCGGATCAATCATATATTCGCAGTTGCCGTGATCGGCCGTAACAATCGCCTCGCCACCAACTGCTTCCAGAGCCTTGATAATTCGGCCAACACTGGCATCCAGAGTTTCGACGGCTTTGATCGTAACGTCCATTCGACCAGTGTGTCCAACCATGTCGCCGTTAGCAAAATTCATAATAATCACATCGTGATCCTGGGCCTGAATTGTCTGAACGACCTTGTCGGTCACTTCAACAGCCGACATTTCGGGCTTTAGATCATACGTCGCAACTTTTGGCGATGGTACCAAAATGCGATCTTCGCCTTGGTATTGTTTTTCTTCGCCACCGTTAAAAAAGAAGGTGACATGGGCGTATTTTTCGGTCTCGGCGATACGCAATTGTTTGTAACCCAGGCGCGAAATATATTCACCAAAAGTATTGCCGACCACTTGCGGCCGGTAGGCAACTTTGACGCCCTGGATTGTCGAATCGTATTCGGTCATCGTCACAAAACACAAATCAGCCGGTTTAACAGTCCGATCAAAGCCGTCAAAATCTTGGTCGACCAACGCCCGGGTGATCTGGCGCGCCCGATCGGGACGGAAGTTAAAGAATATGACCGAATCACCGTCTTGTATGGTTGCGATCGGGTTAACCAAGTCGTCACTGACAACCGCTGGTTTGACAAATTCATCAAATATTTCTTTTGCGTACGAGTCGCTGACCGCCTCGGCCGCCGATTGGTACTTTGGACCGTCCCCAATTGTCATGGCGTCGTAGGCAAGTTGCACGCGGTCCCAACGATTGTCCCGATCCATGCCATAATATCGGCCGCCAAGCGAGGCAATGCGACCAACGCCGATCTGTTTAATCTTGGATTCTAGCTTGTTAATAAAGCCAAGTGCCGTGTCGGGCAAAGTGTCACGGCCATCCAAAAAGGCATGAATATACACCTTGGTTAGGCCATGTCTTTTAGCCAGTTCCAGCAGCGCGTACAGGTGGTCCTGGTGACTGTGAACGCCGCCATCAGACACCAGACCCATCAAGTGCAAGGCTTTATTATTAGCCTTGGCATTATCGATCGCCGTCAGCAGCGTTGGATTGTCAAAAAAGTCACCGTCAGCAATCATTTTAGTAATACGAGTTAGCTCTTGGTAAACTATTCGGCCCGAACCAATACTGGTGTGCCCTACTTCGGAATTGCCCATCTGACCCTCGGGCAAACCAACCGCCAAACCACTGGTTTGCAGCCGATCGTTAGGATACTGCGCCATTAGACGGTCGAGGTTGGGTTTGCTGGCGAGTTTATAGGCATTGCCATTTGTTTCACTGCTAATACCAACTCCGTCCAAAATCATTAGTAAATACTGCCTGCTTTTCATATAACCCCTATTTTTAAGTGTTAGTTACGCACAATTTACGATAATTATATCATGGCCAGTATGTCAGGTCCGAGCCAGAATCCGGGCAAATGCTTCAAAATCGGCATATTTAGGGTGATTTTTATAACTCGACATCGCCTCAATTGCCTCTGTAAAATACTGATCAGCCATCAATTTGGCCTGACTCTCACCAATAACAATCGGCAAAGTTAGAATTTTTTGCGCGCGGTCTTGTTTAATATCATCCAGATCATCTTTTATCTGAAAAACCCGCCCCAAAAGCTTGCCAGCGTGCGCCATCTCGGTTGCCACCACGTCACTGCCGGCCGATAACCCCGCCAGGCGACCACACAGCCCAAACAACACCCCGGTTTTGCCGTCAATAATATCAACTAATAATTCAACCTCGGCAGTGGATTTGCCGTGCAATTCCACCTCTTTGGCGGCCATATCAGCCATCGTTAAAACCGTCCGTGCCGCCACCTCAACCGCTCCAGGCGCCCGCCTTGTCGCACTCAGCAACAGTAACGCTCGCGCCAACAACCGATCACCAGCCAAAACCGCCAAGCCATTACCAAATTGGGCGTTGACACTCGGCATCCACCGCCTGGTAGTCGCCCGATCAATAATATCGTCATGCAGCAAACTGGCGGTGTGGATTAGTTCGACCGCACAGGCCATATCGACAACAGTGTTTTTGTCGACCCTTAAAAGGTCCGCGAACGCCATCACTAATTTTGGGCGCATCAACTTGGCATTACCACTAAATAAATGTCGCTCTGCCTCAATTAAGCGACTGTCGCCAGATAACTGACCGGTCAGCCTATCTCTTATCTCCTCTAACATAGATTTAATTGTAAGGTAGCCAGTACTCGACTACAATGGTGGTATGAATATTGCAATGTGGGGCAAGGCTTTACGAATCATACCTAGAGTTACAAACGACGAATGGCGACAGCTTGATTTCGTTTATAAATGGCTAATTGCGACCCGATCAGCAGTCTTTGTCATGACGGTTTTTTCCGCTGTTATTGGTGGATTATTGGCTTTCGGTGACCACCATTTCGACTGGCTGCGGTTTGGCCTGTGTGTCGTTGGCCTAGTCTTTGCCCACGCTACTAATAATTTAATCAATGATCTGACCGACACTTGGCGCGGCGTCGATCGAGATAATTATTTTCGGACTATGTATGGCCCGCAACCGCTCGAGCGCGGGTTGTGGTCGATCAAACAAATGCTGTATGTCATCACAATAACCGGCCTGATCGCGGTCGCCAGCGGCATAGCCCTAATCGCATTATCTGGTATTGGTGTCTTGTGGCTGATGCTAATTGGCGGCTTTTTTGTGTTGTTTTACACCTGGCCACTTAAACTGATTGGCTTGGGCGAACCAGCCGTTTTGGCAGTTTGGGGGCCACTAATGGTCGGCGGAACCTACTATGCTATTACCGGCGATTGGTCATGGAACGCCGCTCTGATCGGAACGATCTACGCCATCGGACCAACCACGGTTTTGTTTGGCAAACATACTGACAAACTGGTCGAAGACAAGGCTAAGGGTATCCACACTTTGCCGGTAATTTTGGGCGAAACCAATGCCCGATTGGCCGTAATCGGGCTAATAATTGCGCAGCTGATTTTAATAGTCGGACTAGTAACAATTCATATCCTAGATTACCCAATGCTGATCATAATTTTATCTATCCCGATCGTCGTCCAAACAACCAAAGTCTTTTTGCAGCCTCGCCCCAAGCAAAAACCAGCTGACTTCCCGGCCGAAATCTGGCCAACTTACCTGGCCGCCCTAGCCTTTCGCTGCAACCGCGTAACCGGCGGCTTGTTCTCACTTGGCTTGGTTATTAGTATCTTTGTCAAAAATCTTGCCTAGAATTATTGCCAAACGCCAAACGATAATATATTATAAAAATATGCAAATTACCCCGTCATTGGCCGAAATAATGGAGACAATCTAGCCTATGACGAGGCGCTATCCCACGCACAATGGGGTAGCTATTCCTTCCTGCGAAATTGACCTACCGCGGTCTAGCGAATCAGAATATAACAATCACCATTTGGCCTGGACTGCCGCCAACTTTAGTCGTTCGGCGATTTTTCAGACTTTTCGAGACCTAGAATCAAACCAAGAAATGTTACCGATCGATACGCATACATACATTCATCAAACGTACGATCCTCCCGCGATGCCAACCGTCAGACAGGCACTGGAGCGCATCGAGTCCGCCAAAGACCAAGGCGAAAACCTAAAATTCAGATCTTGGGGTGGCTACGCACTGCAACAGATAACTGACGAAATGATGAACATATGCTTAGAAGAATATAAATCCAACGACATATTTTATATCAAAGTATCAATCAAATCGATCAGAGCAATACGCCAAAAGATGCGCAAAACCAGAAGATTGCAATACGAATTCCAAACAATACCAATAAACTAAATATTTACCTCTTGTGAATTGTCGTGGCCAAAGTTAGCCTCGTCAAACAAGACAATCTTGCTGGGCGCAAAACAATACATCGAATGTTTGTTGGTTTTAAGGCGGAAATTCTTGTAAAAATCTTTACCGGCACCGTACTTTTTGATGTATAAAAACATTACTTTGGCGACGGTAGTAGCCCGCTTGACTTCTGTGGCGACACCTT
The DNA here is from genome assembly GCA_903861015.1 of uncultured bacterium. GTDB lineage: Bacteria > Patescibacteriota > Saccharimonadia > Saccharimonadales > Saccharimonadaceae > UBA1547. The sequence goes on along the minus strand of CAIOSL010000042.1, from coordinate 63 downwards.
GTGCTTGAATGCCAATCACCGGCAGATCTTGTTTAAAGGCCAATGCCAGCGCCACATTCTGAT
>CAIOSL010000041.1 GCA_903861015.1 uncultured bacterium | reverse complement strand
GCATCCACACTGCATTAAAAATGAGCCCAGCGGCTTACGCCGCTACGCTCACTAACCAACAGTTTGAAAGAGACAAGGTGTTGCAGAAAATAGGAGGTTGACACCAAAGCCCGAGGCTACTACGAGCACAAAGGCTGGGTTTGCGACAATACACACAAGACCCATACCAAAAACGGTTTCGAACTGGACGAAATACAATACCGAATCCTGATATAATCTCAATTCTAAGATCGGGGGTGGGAACTGTCCAGAATTTAAAGTTATTATCTATCGTATTATAAACTTGATCATCCGCTCGAAATACCGATACACAAATCGGTCAAATGGATGATCTGCGGCGCCAAGCTTGCCTACCCAGGCAACTCGCTTCATTCCAGTACGTTTGCCGATAATAACATCGACTAATTTGTCACCAGCAAAGGCCGCTTCGTCCGGTGTAACCCCTAATTTGTTGAAGGCATTGTACGCCATCTTGGTGCTGGGCTTGGCCTGACCGCGACCAATTGGCAGCTGAAAATCGTCAGCGTTAATCTGGCTGGCTATTTTATTGACGCGTTCGCTTTGACTAGAATGAATATTACTTATAAGCCCGATGTGTTTGATACCGGCAGCGCGGGCGTTTTGTATGACGGCTGTAATGTCGTCTTCGACCTTGGTACCAGCCCAGTGCGTCAAAGTGCCTTCGATGTCAAAGAAAACAGCGTTTATGCCGTATTCGGTATGCCACTTTTTAAAGTCGATTTGGCCCACACCAACCGGAAACTCGAGCCATTTATGTATAGTTTGGTGACTGACATAGCGCAGATATTTTACCAAAGACATGACGGTCAGTATCGAAGCTACAATCAACAGAATCGTGCCAAAAACAAGAACCACGGCCGACAAAACGCCAGGTTCAAACGCCAAGCTGATAATAATTAACAACAAACTAATCATCAGTAAGGCAGTTTTAAGCTTGGCGATGTAACTGGTTGGCATCGGCGACAGCTTGGACATTAATACTCTCAGCGACATCGTCGTGACGTCGTAGATGGCGAATATTACAAACATTACCCAAAACAACGGACTGATAACCACGGATATAACGGCGATAATTGCTAAACAAAGAATTTTGTCGGTTAAAGGATCAAAGAAAATTCCGAATGGCGATGACACGTGCCAATACCTGGCTAAGCGCCCATCAATAAAGTCGGATACAAATCCGATTACAGCAATGGCAAAAACCGCCCACCACATGGAGTGCGCCGCCAGGTAGACGATCACGGCCGCCGCGACTATGCGAACAGTCGATATTAAGTTAACCGTTAACCATTTTAAACTAATCATCACTACCTCCTAGTAAAGTACTTAATGCTTTGAAATTATTAGGCGCCATGCCAATAGTTACTTTTGTATTTGCCGGAATCAGGACCGGCTCGCCATCAAACTGGGCAATAGTATCATCTTTACAAATAAATTGCACGTCTTGATTGTAAAAGTTATTCGATCTTCTGGAAACATAATCAAAGGCTTGAGCCATAAACCGAAATATACTTTTTCGCCTGAATGTCTCCATATGAAAGTTGTGATTAGTTAACCTTGTCGGAGCCAGGCTATTTTTGGCAAACCTTGGCCCATTGGTAATTAACCTTTCGTAAATCGTTTCGATTGAACCATTCTCTTCGATGCGAAATACCGGCGCCTCGATAAGTCCGTTGATCGAGGCGGCTATCTCGCTCAAAATACGTACGCCTAGCAAATTATGCAAAGGGTTATGCCTGTGATTAGTTGAGTTGATATGTTTGGCGGCGTAGGCCGAGGCACCAAAACTTATATAACAGGTGGCGATTCGATCATACTTAACGCCGTCGTCACATTCTAGCTTGCAGCACAACGGGGTTATCGATACAACTTTGGTTTTTTTTAATAACTTCGCCAAAGAATTAGGTGCCTTGCCGTTCAGCATATTTGCCAAATCATTGGCATTGCCACACCACAGTGGTAATATGGCGGCCTGCCTGGCTTTATCGGATATCTTTTTGCTGGTCGTCAGAGTCTCGATAATCGATCCGACCGTACCGTCACCGGCGGCGACATAAATAACAGTATTCTCATCGAAATTGACGCTGATTTTTTCTATATTCTTGCGATTTTGGACAAAATCACCTGGGATAGTATTGATTACGTGTAATTTTTGCAAACCCAAAATTAATTTGAGCTCGCGAATACGAGATTTGCCTTGTTCTGCATGGGTACTCGACAGATTAAAAATAACGTAGTGCGACATAGGCATTCAAAGTTATAATACTCGTATAAGTATTGTTTTGCCAGACCAGCGGCAATAAGTTATGATAGTAATCAAGAATGCTACAAGATATATTTATAGCTATTTGGTTTTTTGCGCCTGCCGGAGTCGCCAATATGGCACCTATATTTGCATCCGCCATACCGTGGCTGAAACGGTATAATGCTCCGATCGACGGTGGCAAAACAATTAACGGTCGCCCAATATTGGGGCGCAACAAGACCTGGCGCGGCATCATAGCTGGTATAGTTGCCGCTACTTTTGTAGTCTGGCTTCAAAAAATAATGGTCGAATCGTGGCCTTGGCTTTATAACACGGTCAGTCAAATCGACTACCATAACATGAACGTATTTCTATTTGGACTGCTTTTTGCAATCGGTGCACTGGGCGGCGACATGATCGAAAGTTTTTTCAAGCGTCGACTAAACATAGCTTCGGGTCAGACATGGTTTCCATTTGACCAAATCGACTATATCCTGGGTGGGATACTGGCTACTATCTTTTTTATAACCCTAACTGTTTACCAATACCTATGGTTAATATTCTTATGGACTATCCTTCATCTCTTGTCGGCACTCGTCGGCTGGCTACTCGGTCTCAAGGACCGCCCGATATAACAACAGCACCGCCATTAAAAAGCGGTGTTTTATATTTGCTGCCATATTATCTCTGATCTTGCTAGTATAGTCACATAACTAGCCCAATGATATAATTGCGTTGAATGCGGGGCTGTAGCTCAGTTGGCTAGAGCGCTTCCATGGCATGGAAGAGGCCAGGGGTTCAAGTCCCCTCAGCTCCACCATTTTTGTGTTATATGTCGAAGCAGTCCTTTTGGTGGGGCTGTTCTTTATAACTCCAAATAATCCCTAATCATTCGTGGGCCCGAGATGGTCGGCAAGTAGGCTTGCAGTTGGTCGATTGCACGCCGGCGAAGGTCGTCAGGATTTTCGATGATAGTGCAAGCTTGCTGCATTCGATCATACAGTGCATTTGCTTCGTCGGCGTACGACGCGCCGGCAACATCCAAATAAACCGGGGGATTGACATCGGCCACACCACCATCGGTCGTCGATATCAGCAATTTGCAATTGGCAATGTCTTTCATCCAGGATGTGCCGCAGGCTTCTTGGCCAACAATCGGCACATTGATCGCACAGTCGCCGCCAAAGGCCAGCGCCGTAGCAACTTGCTCGTCGTAATTTTGGATATAATGCACACGCTCTTTTAGCACCGGATGGTTTTCGATAGTCCACAAAATTCGATGTAATTCGTCAATCATGCCGCTGTCACCAAAGTGTGGTCGGCCAGTAAAAATCAGGTGGGCATTGTGCGTTTGCAAAATATCCGCCAACCGATCAATGTCATTAAAAATCATATCGAACCGCTTGTAACTAACCAAACGACGTTTGTAGTCAAACACAATCGCATCGTCCGGAATATATACCGGATTGCCACGCTGGTCTTGCCTAAATTTCAAGATTCGGTTCATGCGCTTACGAGCCGCTTGTTTGGCGTGTTTAATTTCTTTGACCTCGATTTTTTCTAGCAATGCGGCGTAATTATCGGTTGGCAAACCCAGTTCGTCCAAAGCACCGACCGAACGATATAGTTTGCGCAGGTCTTTGTATATCCAGCGGTCGGATATGCCGTTGGTGACGTTATGAAACTCGACGGCATTGCCGGCGCTGTCTTTGTAGTTTTGACTAGACAACCGCGAATGCAGTTTGCTGACACCGTTCTTTTTGGCCGCGATTTCGATCGCCAGCGTGCTCAGTCGGATCTTGCCGTCATTACCAAACTTGCTGCGCACCCAATCGACAACACATTTGTTGCGGATATTCGTAAAAACCAATCTCTCGAACTGTTCGATGCCAAAAACGCCTTCGGCGGCCTGTAACAAAGTGTGGTTGGTATAAATCGTCGTCGCCTTGACCAAACCCAGCGCCGCGCCAAACTCGACCCCCTGAGAACACACATCGTCCAACCGCGCCACCGCCGCAAACACCGTCGCCGCTTCGTTCATATGAATGACCGATGGGTCCAGACCAGCCGACCGCAAAGCCATATAGCCAGCAAAACCCGTTACCACCTCTTGGTATAATCGGTGATCACTGTTTGACTCGCTGTAATACAGCAGCCCGATGTGCGGTTCGTAAAGCGTGATGATATGCACCGATCCGCGGCGCCGAGCATAAACATCGATCGGAATTTGGTTATAGGTCAGCGAACTGAGTTTAACCGTGCCTAGCTTTTCATAACCATGCTCGCCCGGAAGTAGCGTCTCGTAACCATCACTTTCCCAAAAATCAAACAACGCTTGGCGGCTTTTGCCAGAATAGTAGGGCGTAACAACGACCAGCGGTACCGACAACTCTTCGGCAACCTTGGATATATCACCAGCCAAAATACCCAAACCACCGTCGCCCTTGACCCCCAAATCTTTCTCGCGATAGACTTCCTGAGAGAAATAAGCCCACGGCGCCTGCGAGGTTACAACGCCGCCCAGATCTTCGCGGCCAATTCTTTGCAAAAAAGATCCAAAGTCCGCTGCCTTATCAGACCCACGCATCTCGTCGGACAGCGTCTGGAACCTAGATTTAATCTTGTTGATTGGCTCTGACATAGAATTTTACCTAAAAATATACATAAGCACTATACTTATCATTGTAACAACTCGCGAGCGGAACTTAAATACTGAAAAAATCAGTTTGTTTTATTACGATACGAATAATTTGTATACTGCAGCTCAAATAGCCTATGATATAGATAAGTACGTATGCAAAAGTTGATAAATATTCACTCGTATGATAATATTAACTTACAGCACCTTGACTTGGATCTAATCCCGTCAAGGTTCTTTTGTTTTTGTAGTATACTGTAACCATGAAGACTATAGTTTATATTGATGGTCAAAACTTTCTTTACAAAGCGTCTGATGTATTGATCAAAGAGGGATTGATCGCTAATAAACAGGATTTGTATAACCTAGATATTCGCGGTATCGTATCAAATATTATCACTACAGATGAAGCACTCGATATTAAGTATTACGGCGCCAAGATAAAAGTAGTTAGTCATATGGGTGATGACATCCTCAGTAAATCGCGAACTTTCTCCGATAACCTGAGGAGGTTAAAAAATAGCTTAACCAAACAAGATATTAAATATATCGAATCAGGTAAACTAAAATTACGAGATAGCGATTTGTGCAAAAATTGCGGACACCAAGATTTGCGTTTTCAAGAAAAAGGAGTTGACGTCGGCATTGCAGTAGATATGATAGTCGATGCCTATGAAAATAATTATCAACAATTTGTCAT
>CAIOSL010000040.1 GCA_903861015.1 uncultured bacterium | reverse complement strand
TTCATCATTAAGATTTACGAAGTTAACAAGAATAAATTCATTTATATGGAAATTTTTCGCTGGATTCTTCATCTTATAATACTAACGCCTGCTTTTCAGAGAAAAAAGTCAGGGTTTATTCTCCATTTCGCTCTACTCATGACAATTTCAAAAGCTTATCAACTATCCTACGTGCCCCCTGTCCATCGACATATCTAATTGCAAGAGAAGACATAGCCTTTCGTTTCTTAAATGTCATTTCCTCCAGGCCCTGCTCTAATACATACTCCTTTACTTCTACTTCGTCAATAACCGTACCGCGAATGATCTGTTCGGCATCAACAATGGCATCCGATGATTCGTCTAGCAAATCAACGCGCAGACCCAAACCTTGGAGCTCTTTGACCAAGACGTTGAATGATTCAGGCAATTTTGGTCCGACAATCGGTTCGTTTTTGATGATCGATTCATAAGCCTTGGCACGTCCGTAAACGTCATCTGACTTGATGGTTAGCATTTCTTGCAAAGTGGCGGCCGCACCGTAAGCTTCAAGTGCCCAAACCTCCATCTCGCCGAATCGCTGGCCACCGTTTTGAGCCTTACCACCTAGTGGCTGTTGAGTCACCATTGTGTATGGTCCGGTTGAACGAGCGTGGATCTTGTCGCTAACCATGTGGTGCAACTTGATCATATGCATGACGCCAACAGTTGTGCGCTCTTCAAAGGCATTGCCGTCGCGACCGTCAAACAACTGGAACTTACCGTCACGAGCATAGCCGGCTTTTTCAAGCTCGTCGCTAATAACTTCGTTTGGCACGCCGTTAAATGGAGGCGTTGCAACCTTGTAACCAAGGGCACGTGCAGCCATTCCAAGGTGAGTTTCAAACAACTGACCGATGTTCATACGTGATGGCACACCAAGTGGGTTCAAGACCACATCAACTGGCGTTCCGTCTTCCATAAATGGCATATCTTCAACTGGCAAAATCTTGGCAATAACGCCCTTGTTTCCGTGGCGTCCAGCCAACTTGTCACCGACGCTGATTTTGCGTAGCTGAGCAACAAAGATTTGGATTTGCATCAAGACACCAGCTTTAAGCTCGTGGCCGTTTTCGCGGCTAAAGATCTTGACGCCAACAACTTTACCGCCGCCAGCATTGTTCATGCGTAGTGATGTATCGCGAACATCCTTGGCTTTTTCACCAAAGATTGCGCGCAACAATCGCTCTTCGCTTGACAGTTCTTGCTCGCCTTTTGGAGTAATCTTGCCGACAAGTACGTCGCCAGATTTAACCTCTGACCCAACTTCGACAATTCCGTGCTCGTCTAGATGTCGCAAAGATTCTTCGCTGACATTTGGAATATCGCGGGTAACAATTTCGTTACCAAGCTTGGTTTCGCGAACTTCAACAGTGTAATCCTTGATATTAATGCTGGTTAGGGCGTCGTCACGAACAATTCGGCTTGACAGCACGATAGCATCGTCCATGTTGTAACCACCCCATGGCATAAAAGCCACCAAAAGGTCGCGGCCCAAGGCCAATTCGCCGTCAGCAATCGAAGCACCTTCGATCAAGATGTCGCCGGTTTCAACTTTTTGACCACGTTCAACACAAACTTTTTGGTTAATCGAACGGTCATCGTTGCTCTTGGCAAAGTGAACCAACTCGTACTTGCGTACACCGTCAGCGTATTTAACGTGAACTTCATCGGCATCAGCCCGAACAACTTCGCCGTTGCCACTTGCGACAATCAACTGGCTAGTATTCTTGGCGATTTCGCCCTCAATACCTGTACCAACAATTGGTGAACCTGGTTGCAACAAAGGCACAGCCTGCTTCTGCATGGCCGAACCAGTTAGCGAGCGGTCAACACGGTTTTTCTCGATAAATGGAATCAAGGCAGCCGAAGTACCAAGGATCTGCTTGTGAGCAGCGTCGACATAAGTAACTTCTTTGGCATCAACTTGCTCTGGCAAGACTCCATTACGAGCACTAACGCGCTCATCAACGAACGAACCGTCGTCGTTCAATTTAACGCTGGCGTCAGCAATAACTTCAACAACTTCTTGGGCGGTATCCAGATAAACAACCTGATCGGTTACTTTATTATCAACCACTTTTAGGTACGGCGTTTCAATAAAGCCATATTCGTTAACGCGGGCATATGTCGCCAGGTTAAGCACCAAACCGATGTTTGCACCTTCTGGAGTCTCGACGACACACAAACGGCCATAGTGAGTTGGGTGGGCGTCACGAACATCAAAGCCAGCACGTTCGCGCGATAGACCACCAGGTCCCATTGAGCTTAGGCGTCGTTTGTGCGACAACTCGGCTAGTGGGTTGGTTTCGTCCATCAACTGTGACAACTGTGAACTGGCAAAGAACTCGCGCACTGCAGCAACAACTGGGCGAGCATTAATCAGCTGGCCAGGTGTTACGTTTTCGATATCAGTTAGGCTCATGCGGTCCATAGCGTTACGTTGCATACGCAACATACCAACACGGAACTGACGCGCAACCAATTCGCCAACCAATTTAACGCGGCGGTTTGACAATGCATCGATATCGTCAACCTTGTCCTGAGTGTTATTCAAACGAATAATCTCGCGAATAATCGCAATCAGGTCGGCTAGTTGGAAAACGCGGTTTTCGGTTGTGTTAGGCACTACCAAACCAAGACGTTGGTTCAATTTGTAACGACCAACACGGCTATAATCAAAGCGCTTAAAGTCAAAGAACATGCGCTCGATCATGCTGCGAGCGTTATCGACAGTGGCCAGATCACCTGGTCGCAAACGGCGATAAACCTCGATCAAAGCCTCGTTAGAACCACGAGCTGGGTCTTTGTCAAGTGTGGCATCAATATACTTAACTTCGCCAGTATCAATATCCTCGAACAAACTCTTGATCTCGGATGTTTTGCTGTAACCAAGGGCGCGCAGCAGCGTCGTAATTGGCAATTTACGGCGGCGATCAATCTTGACATAGATTGTACCATTTGCGGCGGTTTCGATCTCTAACCATGCACCACGGCCTGGGATCAACTTGGCACCATAAAAATTACGAGTTGCCGATCGTTCAGCTGTAAAGAATACGCCGGCGCTGCGAATCAGCTGCGACACAACAACACGCTCGGTACCGTTAACAATAAACGTACCGCGGTCGGTCATCCAAGGGTAGTCACCCAAATAGATTTCTTGTTCTTTAACTTCACCAGTGACCTTGTTGGTCAACTCAACCGTTGCATGCAAAGGTGCATCAAAAGTCAAATTGTTTTCTTTGGCATAGCTCTCGCTGGTTTTTGGATCCTGGAAAGAATAGCCCGTAAACCTTAGTGATAGCTTTTGACCAGTGTAATCGTCGATCGGGTTTAACTCCGCAAAAATTTCGCTAAGTCCGGTGTCGACGAAATCACGCCAACTATCTCGTTGGTGAGAAATTAGATTTGGTAATGGTAGCGCCGTATCGTCTTGGGTAAAGAAAATACGCTTAGCGCTGTCAGGTTTAGCTTTTGCCATACTTGATGCCACTCCTTGAGGGTTTAAATTGTATTTAGTTAATAGGGGTTTTCTTGGCGCCGAAGATTCCCTTAACCGTAGTCTCAATCTAATGTGATGCCACTCGCAATAGATATACACCTAACCACAGCTACACTACTTCTTGATACTAATTGTGAACTAGTGTCGTAAAATAGTCAATACTATAATTAACGATACTCGTACTGGCTTTGCTTTGATTCGATATAGTCGGCCAAAGTAAATATATACGGTGGCCGTTGACAAAGTAATTTATAACCATCCGGAAAAGCAGCTCGTCTAAATGTCGACTTGAAACCATGGTTGCCTAGAGCCCTCAACACTACCTGGTTATTGCGGGTTGGCGTACAAATTTCACGAGCATCGGCTAGGAGTGTAATGCGGTCAAGCAGCATACTGGCCACTTCTTCGGCGCCATCATCACAGTTATCAATCAACAATTCATGAACACCCAGCGGTAAACCTGGCAGTGTATTGTCGGCAAGCCCTGCCCTGGCGGATAGCACCGCATGCTCTACCAAACCCTGACTAAACGGCAGTTGATCGGTCGCATGCCAATCATCAGCCCTAAAATAGCCCACCAAACGATCATTCTTTAAGGAATACGCACCAAAATGACGTATCGTATCTGATCGAAACATATCATATTGACGATCAATATGCGTGTCGTTGTTAGGGTCGGCCACCTTGGACGCAATTTGCTCGGGCACCCCAGAACAAACCATACTTCGGTAACGCAAACCAATTAACTCTTGTACAGACCCGACAGACGGGTTGATATGATTGATATAGTACGACATAGTTATACTTGCGTATATCTATACCACGTTTGCAAGTTAAAGTCTAGGCTTTGGCAATAATTTCGTCGATCAAACCATAGGCCTTGGCCTCGGTTGGCGTCATCCAATAGTCGCGTTCCATGTCGGTCTTTATCTTGTCGATTTTTTGGCCGGTGTTTCGCGCCAATAGTTCAGCCATCATCTCTTTGACCGCCACACTTTCCTTCAGATCAATCTCCATATCCGTCACCCGACCTTGGGTGCCGCTGCTGGGTTGATGGATCATAATCTTGCTGTGTGGCAACGCAAATCGCTTGCCTTTGGTGCCACTCGACAGCAAAAACGCCCCCATGCTGGCCTGCAAACCAATACCAATTGTTTGGACATCTGGCGCAATGTACTGCATGGTGTCATAAATCGCCATACCGTCATAAATACTGCCGCCAGGGCTGTTGATATATATCTTGATGTCCTTTTTTGGATCAACATAGGCCAAATGCAGCAATTGCGCCACGATAACGTTGGCCGTACTTTCATTAACCTGCTCGCCCAAAAAGATAATCCGTTCGTTTAACAGTCGCGAGTAAATATCAAAAGCACGCTCGCCATCATAAGTTTTTTCGATGACTGTTGGAACTAAATAGTTATTTGGCTTTGTCATAACTCTATTGTATTATTTTTTATTCAGTTCGACCAAGCGATCGACAGTTTTTTCGGTCAACAAACGGTTGGCAACGTCACGACGAACCTCTGGCTGCTCAAACCGCTTCAATGCATCTGGGTTTTTGGCGTACTGACGTCGGTAACGCTCCAAATTTGCTTCAAGCTCAGCTTCGTTAGCCTCAATCTTTTCGACTTTGCTGAGTTCGCCCAGCACCAACGCCGCCTGAACGCGCTTGACGGCCGCATCACGCACCTCGGTTTCGCGCCACTTCTCGATCGATCCAAAACCCTTGTTTTGCAGATATTGATCAACCGTCAAACCCTGGTACATCAAATTACTTTCAAAATCTTGTTCGATCGACTTTGCCTGATCAGCCACCAACACTTCTGGTGTCGGTACCTTGCTGGCAGCAACCAACTGGTTGACTAGATCTTCCTTCAATTTCTCGATCTCTTCGTTGTCTTTTTGAGTCGTCAGTTCGCACTTGACATCATCTTTCAATTCTTTAACAGTCGTAAACGGACCTGCCTTGGCTGCAAACTCATCGGTCACTTCTGGCAAAGCTACTTCTTTGATGTCTTTTAGGGTAACCGTAAAGACCACCTTGGCGCCCTTTAGGTCGCTCGACATATAGTCATCTGGGAAGGTTAGGTCGATATCGAACGCCTCGCCAATCTTGTGCCCAACGATACCAGCTTCAAATCCAGGAATAAACTGGTTAGATCCCAGTTCAAGGCGATAATCTGCTGCCGATCCACCCTCAAAGGCCACGCCGTCTTTTTTGCCGACAAAGTCGATGATCGTTTCGTCGCCATCTTTGGCTGGTCGATCAACCGACTGTCGATCCGACAAGCCGCGGCGCATACGTTCGATCACTTCGTTAACTTCATCATCACTAACGCTAGTTTTTTTAACCTCAGCTTTTAGCTTTTTGTAATTACCCAGTTCAACCTTTGGCATAACCTCAACCTCAGCCGTAATCTCGAGTGTTTCGCCCGGAACATACTTTTTGATCTCGACTTCTGGTCGGTCCAATGCCCTAACCTCGTCATGCAAAAAGGCATCGGCCACAGCTTTGCTGATAGCATTATTTAACGATTCTTCTTGCAAAACCATCGGGTCAATATTTTTTGAGGCAACCGCCAACGGCACTTTACCCTTGCGAAAACCAGCAACCTTTACGTCACGCGCCAATTTGGTCAACGCAACTTGTTCGGCAATCGCCAACTCTTCGGCACTCACCGTGATAGTCATTAATACTTTGGTGTCTGAAATATTCTTGATTGTTGAATTCATAATTGCTCCTTAATTAATTCGATCAAACCGGCAAAATCCCGCTTGTACTCAATCGCTTTAGTAATGTTTTTAATAGTATACACCCCGGTTTTGACTTCTTCCTCACCAACAAACAAAACATACGGAATTGCCTTTTTGATAGCAGTTTTGATCTGCTTGTCCACCTTGCCGCCCGCTAGGTCCATTTCGGCATTAATACCGTTTTTACGCAAATCACTTGCTACCTGATTGGCCGCCTGCATCGTATCGCCAACAATCGCCACATAAACGTCAGTGGTCGAACGGGACTGTAGCAGCAAACCGTGTACGTCCAAAAAGTTTTCTAGCATCGTACCGCCCGGCGCCATACCAACGGCCGAAATTGGCTCGACGCCAAACATGCCCACCAAACCATCGTAACGACCGCCGCCAAACAGCGACCGATTGTTGTCGGGGTGAGTGTCATAAACCTCAAAGACCGTGCCGGTGTAGTAATCCAATCCGCGCATCAATGTCACATCAAAAGTCATATTATTGACGCCAGCTTGTGCCAGCAAATCAAACAACTGTTTAATCTCGCCTAAAGCATCACTCGCCAATACCTCTTGTGGCAAATCTTCAATTGTCTTGGCGCCCAGCAACGCTTCAATCCGAGCGATGCCATCCGCAGCCTGGTCACCAAATATCTCGCTCGCCTGGTCGACAAACTCCTGGTGGCTAATCTTGTCTTTGCGGTCGAACAATTTAACCATTGGCTGAACCTTGTCCGCGTTCAGCTGCAAATATTGGGTCATGACAAAGTTAATCAGCTTGCGATTGTTAATTCGAATCACATAATCCTGCGGTTTGGCGCCAAACTCTTTCATAATACCGTCGGCGATAGTAATTATCTCGGCCTCGGCCGCAATCGTATCAGCCCCAAACATATCAACGTTCAATTGCCAAAACTCGCGCTCGCGGCCACGCTGAGGACGCTCGTAGCGCATAAAGTTTGCAATTGAGTACAATCGCGCCGGATAAGCCAACTCTTGGCGCCTGGCGGCCACCATTCGGCTGATGGTTGGTGTCATTTCGGGCCTAATCGCCACCGTTCGGTCGCCCCGATCGGTAAAAGTATATGTTTGCTCGTTGACCAGCTCTTGGCCACTTTTAGCGGCATAAACTTCAAGCGGCTCTAGTATTGGCGCACCGTATTCTTCATAACCAAAACTACGCGACACTTTATGCCACACCGAGAAAATATAATTCTGGACACGTTTGTCCGCTGGATAATAATCTCGCGTTCCCTTGTATGGTTGTGATGATAAAGCGTTCATTACCCAATTTTTACATTATTATCTGTTAATTGCAAGTTCAGATCACACAAAAAGCCCCAGTGTTACCACCAGGGCTTTTTAAAAATCAGGTCATTACTTATGTGCACCTCGCAGTTGGTGGCCGACAAGGAATCTACTCAACCGCAAAGCGGGAATAGATTCCTTATAATATAACTTAATGAAATTTTCCGTGACGAATCTTCGACAACTTATGTGCCGCTTCGATAACCCCTACGGCCGTCATAGCACGATCATACAGTTTTTTGTCGCCTTTTACGGCCGCCATGATGGCAGGCCGAATAGCATAATAAGGAGTGAAATTCTTTTGAGTCACACTCCTAAAATATACTATTTTCGCACGATCAAAAACCTCTTTTTTGCTTTCTTCAACGGATTGGAAAATTACAGCAACGCCATATTCAATCCATTTGAGATATTTAAGTTTGGACATAATCTTTTAGTTAAAGTTTATTTTCAATTGTGAACAATAATCATTAAACAATTAATTATTAGTCCAGGATCGACGATCCAGGCTAATGATGCCGCCGTTAAAAGCGATAAAATAACATATTTCATATGCTTTGTTTTAGAGGAATTTAGTTTTTTAAACCATGTCACCTTGAATGAGGTGCACAGTAATGACCCGACTTTTTAAAGATCTTACGTTTAACTATGGCAATCAACAAATCTCATCATTTCGCGACACACGTTGAATCAATAAAGATTCACAAGGACCTATCTAGGCCGTTTGGTATTAAACCAAATAGATAGATCCTTGGAACTTATAGCTAAATTCTGACGATAAGTTCAGCCTGAGACATAGCCCAAGCAATATGTCCCCCTCCTAATACAATCAACACATAGTCTCTTCCGGAATTGGCTAAAATATTAATTTAGTATAAGAATAGGTATAGACAGGGCGTTAGCCCTGTCTATGAAAGGA
>CAIOSL010000039.1 GCA_903861015.1 uncultured bacterium | reverse complement strand
GATTAAAGTGGTACGCGAGCTGGGTTCAGAACGTCGTGAGACAGTTCGGTTTATATCCGGTACGGACGCAAGGAAATTTGAGGAGATCTACCCCTAGTACGAGAGGACCGGGGCGGACAAACCTCTGGTGTATCGATTGTGGCCACCTGCCGCATTGTCGAGTAGCTATGTTTGGAATAGATAAGCGCTGAAAGCATATTAAGCACGAAACTAACTTCAAGATAAGATTTCCCAATGAGGACACTGAAAGATTATCAGTTTGATAGGCGCAAGGTGGAAGCATGGTAACATGTGCAGCTGAAGCGTACTAACAGTCCCATCGCCTTTTTATGTCCTTATTACCACTGTTAATGCTTGCATTGACTATGGTGATAGGGTAGACTTAACTAGTAATTAATGGTAACCATTAATTCGGTCAATTTTTAAAAACGAACTTTACATTCAAATCATCGTGCACCGATACCTTGGACACCGATAGTTCATAGGACAAAAGTCCCATGAACGATTCGGTGCCCATGGCGCTGAGGAAATACCCGTTCCCATCCCGAACACGGAAGTCAAGCTCAGCAGCGGCGATTATACTGCCACAAGCGGGAAACTAGCACGGTGCCGAATTATAAAAAAACCATCCGAATAGGGTGGTTTTTTTCTATTTCTGAGTTATAATTAACATAAGCGTTTAAGACATTGGGTGGTAAGAAATGTATAGAAAGGTGACTATTAAGTGGACAACGGATCTTTTATTCTAGCATTATCTTTAGTGGCGATCGTATCGGGTGCTATTGGCTATGTTATTGGTGAGCTTGGGGGTGGTGGGCTTTCAAAACTTATCAGTAATTATTTTAATAGGGTTATTGACGGAAGTTATAACGAGCTAGGCGCGACTATCACCGAGCAGATAGACATTCTTCAAAAAGATCTTCATTTGACTGCTGTTGATATGAATATGTACGCAAAGGAGTATCTTGGGCGTACTTTAAAAGAAGAAATAACACAGTATAGATTAGCCTTGAGGTCTACTAGGCAGGTGGCTATCGATTCAATTAAAAGTCAGCAGTCTGAGATTGATCAGCAAAATGATAAGTTAAAAAACCAGTACGATGCACTACTGGAAGACATACGCAAAACAGCCATTGATAATATAAGTAAAACTCAGATAAAAGTTGAACAGCAAAACGAATTAGCCAGAGAACAACTAATCAAACATTTCGAGCAAGAGAAGAAACGAAGGATTGATAAGTTTCAAGAAAACATGACAGACATAGTTTCTGGTTATATTAATGAAGCTATAGGCAATAAAATAAATCTAAGTGATCAACTGCCATTGATATTATCAGACCTAAAAATGTCAAAAGCCGCTATGATAGAGGACATAACAAATGGTGCGTAAGCTGTCGAAAGCCCCAGACTCTATATCCTTACCCTCGTCTATAATTGGGGATGTGGAGATTAATCGTATATTAAGAGAACTAAAGTTAGTTGATAGTCATCTGGTTAAAGAATCGATCGGTGGACGTGGGTTGGAGATGGGTCTGCCGCAAGTCAGCGGTGTCTTGTATAGTCTCGCCACGTATAATAAGCTAAACCTTAGTGATAGCGGTCATAGGAATAGGTTAAAAACTTTTTTGATCGACGTTAAGGCTAAGTCGCCGATTATTCATGTTGGTATAGCGCACGAAGCTTCGGTTAATGAAATATTCCCAATAGTTACCTGGCTAAGGGAGGAAATACATCCAACGGCTATGGTTCATATTGACATACAGCCAGAGATAATAGGTGGTTTTACGATTCGTACAGTCAATCATTTTTATGATTTTAGCCTAAGACGTTACATCGAGGGTTCTAGGGGTATACTTGCGGCAAAGATAAGGGCTATGTAGTGACATGGCTATTAATAAGCAATTTGATCATCTAGTCAGGTCTGGTAAATCTCTTGGTGAGGTTGTTGGCGTTGATGGATTTATGATTACAATGAAGGGGTTACAGCCTGTTTTTTTGCGGTCTCTGATTATTTTTGAAGATGGTAGTAATGGCTTTGTTCACAAAATACTCAGTGAGAGTGTTATTGTTCTGCATTTTGGCCGCACACCGCTTAGAGTTGGAGTAGTGGGCGTTATACAGAACGATACTATGGTTGCTAATGTCGGTGAGGGTCTTATAGGTCGCGTTATATCTAGTAGCGGTGAGCCATTAGACGGCCTGGGCCCTATAGACACAGATTCTACTTGGCCTTTATTCCATTCGGCGCCAATACTCAATGAACGCGAGGCTTTAGGTGATCAGTTGGAGAGCGGAATTAGTATCGTAGACTCGCTGTTTCCTATAGTTCATGGCCAGAGGATGGCTCTTATAGGTGACGGTAAATCTGGTAAAAGTACACTAGCCTCTCAATTCGTCGTAAACCAGAGCCACACGGGAACTATAACGGTATATGTGATGGTTGCTAAGAGCCATAGTGATGTTGAAACACTTTTGAAAAAACTGAAGGCTAGCAATGCTTTAAAATCTGCTATAGTTGTTGTTTCTACTATGTTTGATCCCTTGATAATGAGCTACATCGTTCCTTATGTTGGGTGCGCTATTGCTGAGTATTTGTGGCAAGTTAAAGATAGAGATGTATTGATTGTCTATGATGATTTAACGAGTCATGCACAGGTGTATAGAGAGGTGGCGTTAATATCAGGTTCGAGCCCAGGACGAGATTCTTTCCCGGGTGATATGTTTTATGCTCACTCGAGCCTTCTGGAGCGCGCAGGTAAACTAAAGCGCAACCATAAATCATTAACTAGCCTGTCTATAGTCCTGGCGTCTGGCGGTGACATGACGGCTTACTTGCCGACTAATATAATATCTATAACCGACGGTCAGTGGATACTAGATATGAATATTTTTCGTGATGGTTTACGACCTGCTGTAAACGCTGGTCTTAGTGTAACCAGGGTTGGCGGTAGGGGTCATAGTGAACGCCAAAAGATTTTAGCCTTTAAGACTCTAAAAATGCTAGTTAGATATAATGAGGCTTTGGAGTTTTCTCATTTTGGATCTGAGTTATCCGACGACACGCAAAAAGCTCTACTAATAGGCAGGTATCTCTACAAGCTATTCAGCCAGCTCCCAAGTGAGTCATTTGGCGTTATCGAACAGCAGTTAATGTTAGATATAGTATTGGATCTAAAACTCTCGGACGATCTTGATGTTGATCTTCTAAAATCTTTAGTAAAAGATTTGTCGAAGTTATGTGTAGATGACAAAGGTTATGATTTAGGGAAGAGGCAACTGGTAAATAGGGTCATTAAGAAAGTTTAGTAGAATATATGAGAAGGCCACAAGAAATATACAACGATGTTCACGCAATGGCTACGGTCGGGTTGTTTGCGGGAGCATTTGAGGGTATCGCAAGCATGCATATCGTTAGAATTAAGGATAAAGTAATGCAGTCGAAAATATTTTTCAATGACATATGGCACATATACACACAGCTTAGGGTGGATAAAGAGTTCCACTCGGGCAGGGGCCATGTTAAGCAGTTGCCGATAAACAAAGAGTTGGTAGTTATTATAACATCAGAAGGAACTATGGGTGGCGATATAGACCAAAGGTTAATAGATGCCATGCTGAACGACTATATGGGTATACATCAGGACATTATAGTAGTTGGTCATCATGGGGCTGTTAAACTGAAACAGCTTGGGGTTGAATATAAAAAAGAATTTAGTTTGCCCGAGAATGATATGACGATGGACTTTGCACCGATTGTTGCTGAAGTGCAGAAATATCGTACATGCCGGGTATATTATCAGACTTATGTGTCGTTAATGCGTCAGGATATAAAGAATATTGAACTAAGCCAGGCTGTCGAGGAGCAGGGTAGGGCTGCTCAGCAGCAAGGTGATTACATTAGTTCGCTAACGTATATTCTGGAACCAAGCACTTTTGAGGTTGTTGATCATATGGAGAGCTCTATGTTACAGATTACTTTGGCGCAGGTAGTGTTGGAGTCGCGTCTCGCGCAGTATGCCAGTCGTTTTAGGGCGATGACAGCCGCACACCACCGAGCTAGAGATGCAAGCCGTGATCTGGGTCTAGAATTGAATCACGCTAAAAGGGCTATAAAGGACGAGGGTGCTAAAGAGATATTAAATGGCTTAAAGAAGGAGAGGGCTTTTATATGAATCAGGGCATCATAAAGTCCATAAGGGATATTGTTGTTGAAGTAGAATTTGATGATGCCGAATCAACTCCTGTTATTGGTGAAATTATTACCGTAGAAAATGAGACAAAGAGTCGACTACTGGTCGAGCGATTACAAAGTGGCGGTAGGGTTCTTTGTTTGAACATAGAGGCTGACTATAGTTTGGTTAAGAACATGTCGGTTAATCGCACTGGAAAAGTCTTAGAGATCCCGGTCGGCAATCAGACAATCGGCCGAATCCTTGATGCTCTCGGTAGGCCGAT
>CAIOSL010000038.1 GCA_903861015.1 uncultured bacterium | reverse complement strand
TCGATCAAAGACAGCAGTTTTAAACGCAAAAACGTCACCACCCAAGCAATTCACAACGAGCTAATCAAAGATTCACGCTTTGTTTTGATCGGTCGCGGCATTTATGCGCTCGACAGCTGGGGTTTTAACCGTGGCACAGTTGCCGATATCATAACCGATGTTCTGAGAAGTTCAGCCGAGCCCTTGCACCGTGACGAAATCGTTCGCCGAGTTTTGCAAAGTCGTCAGGTCAAAGAAACCACTATCTTGCTTAACCTCCAAAGCAAACCACAGTTCAAGCGCATCGCCAAAGCCACCTACGCACTGGACAGCAGCAATAACTAAACATTGCCATTTTGCCTCTTGAATGAGACAATAATGGGGTAAACATGGGCATAATATCGTCTCTAATTAATCTAATCTTGCAATGGTATGTTTGGCTGCCGATTGTAATAATATTGCTGTTCTTATCTTGGCGTAATTATCGTCAATTGTCGGCTGTCCATGATATCGATAGTGTTCTTTTGGTCCTCGAGATACCTAAAACCAACGACAAAAGCGAGCTGGCGGCCGAGCAACTATTTGCCAGTTTACACGGTATTTTGCGCGACCGCGAAGAGTTAAAGCTCAACTATGGCTTCCAAGAACACCTCAGTTTCGAGATTGCATCTGTTAATGGTCAAATTCGCTTTTACGTCTGGGTACCAAGGTCTCTGCGCAGTTTCGTTGAAGGCCAAATCTATTCACAATACCCAAGCGTCCAGATTCGACCAGCCGACGAAGATTACGTTATTCACGAGCGCGGTCACAGTGTATCGTATTCGTCCGAGATTACACTGGTCAACAGCGAGATGTTGCCAATCCAAACTTTCCAAAACTTTGAAGTCGACCCCTTGGCTGGCATTACCGGCGCCTTGGCCAAATTAGAATCAACAGGTGAAGAATTTTGGATCCAAATACTAACCCGACCAATTGCCGATGTATGGCACAAAGCCTCTGATAGTTGGGTCCAAAAGGTTCGCCTGGGCAATCCATCGGTCGGCGGAGAAGTCACCTCTTGGTTAACCGGGTTACTACAAGCATTGTGGCAACCACCAGTTGCCGGCAGTGGCCAACCCGGTGGACGCGAACTTAGCGAACGCGATCGCACCCGCATATCCGAGGCCGAAAAAAAGGCAACCAAGCTGGGTTACCAGGTCAAAATTCGCTTGGTTTATCTGGGGGAGAGCCCAGCCAACGCTCGCTTGCACATGCAAGCCCTAGTCGGCACCTTCAAACAGTTTAACAGCACTAATCTAAATGGTTTCAAGATGTCAAATGCCAGCTTTTCCAAAGACGAAATTGCTATTTATGGCCGCAGGGAATTCAAAGATGACGGTTTTGTCCTGAACATCGAAGAGCTAGCCAGCGTTTTTCACCTGCCACACACCAACGTCGAAACCCCAAACGTTATTTGGGCCAGCAGCAAAAGCGCCGAACCACCGTCCAAATTGCCAATTATTACTGGCAATACCGCAATTGACGAGAATATCAGTGCCTTTGGTATGACTAACTTTCGTGGCATTAACCACCAATTTGGCATGCTGCGATCCGACCGATCACGACACGTCTATATCATTGGCCAAACTGGCGCCGGCAAGACCGGTACTTTGGCGTTGATGGCCCTCAGCGACATCTTTCACGGCCACGGTTACGCCATTATCGACCCACACGGAGATTTTGCCGTTGATAATATGCGCTTTATACCCGGCAGCCGTCTGCAGGACGTTATTTACTTTAACCCGGCCGACACCGCCTTTCCACTAGGCTTTAACCCGCTCGAGGTAACCAACCCTAACCAAAAAACCAACATCAGTTCCGAGGTTATCGGGGTTTTAAAGCGCATGTTTGGCGAATCATGGGGACCACGACTCGAATACATTCTGCGTTACACCTTGCTGGCATTACTCGATCGACCAACTACCACTATGCTAGACATCACTCGCATGCTAACCGACAAGAAATTCCGTCAAGAAACCCTCAGTTATTGCCAAGATACAGTGGTGCTTAACTTTTGGAATGTCGAGTTTGCCAGCTGGAACGACAAGTTCGTCGCCGAAGCCATCTCGCCAGTATTAAACAAGGTAGGCGCCTTTACCGCCAACCCAATTATTCGTAATATAATCGGCCAACCCAAGTCAACTTTTGACATTCGCAAGATTATGGACGAAGGCAAGATCTTGATCGTTAATCTGTCGAAAGGCCTAATAGGCGAGGATAATGCCGCCGTCCTGGGTGCCTTTTTGGTCACCAAGATTCAATTGGCCGCCATGAGCCGCAGTGACATCGAAAGAATAGAGGACAGGCGACCTTTCTATCTGTATGTCGACGAGTTCCAAAACTTCGCTACCGACTCGTTTGCCACAATTTTGTCCGAAGCTCGCAAATATGGCCTCAACCTGACCGTCGCCAACCAGTACATTGCCCAGATGAACGACACCGTTCGTGATGCCGTCTTTGGTAACGTTGGTACTATCATATCGTTCCGTGTTTCGGCCGACGACGCACCAATCCTTGCCAAGCAGTTTGAACCTCAGTTTGAAGCCAGCGACCTATTACAGATGCACAACCGTAACTTTATCGTCAACATGGTTATTGGTGGCGAAAAATCGCCAGCCTTTAACGCCACTACATTGACACTGCCCATACCCCAACTAGACAACACTCCAAAGATCATCGAAAATACCCGCACTAACTATAGTCGTCACCGCAGTGATGTCGAACACGAGATTGCATCGACTATTCTGCCGCCCGAGAGCGCCCACAAGCTCGTCTCGCGCGCCCAAGCCATTAAATGGCCAATTGGTATCGAACCCGTCGAAGCAACCCCCGTAGCGCCTATAACGCCGGCAACCCCTTCCATTGACGATCAGCCTAAGCGCAAACGTCGCCGTCGCAAACGCAAAAGCCCAGTCGTACTCACAACAACACCTCTAGCCAACCCAGCCTCTGCGGCCAATACAACAGCCAACAGTTCAAACAACCCCGATCAACCACTCCAAATCACTCGCTAGTCTACACGCACGGTTAAGATAGAAGGGGGATTGTTTAGCATTTCTCTCGTATATAATCACGTTCATTCGGGTCCTGTCGTCAGTAAAGTTCTGCGGGTGACGTTCGTCGGGGCAGCTCCCGGATTTTTATACATAAACCGTGGCCCGGTTTATGTATAAAAATCTGGGGCGGAACGAACGGCAGGACCCGCTCAGGCCTAAATCATTTACTTATTCTCAATACAATAATACGAACAAATTTAGAACATAATCAATAACAAATATGACTTATAGAAATACCATTAACCATAGACCAATCATCAGACCATATTCGAAACCAATATTTAGTAAATTGATTTAGGCTTGGGCTTGAACCAGCCATAGCTATAAAGAACCTAGCGCGCAAAGACTATAGGCAAGTAGGGCGGACAAAAAGACCTAATAAGTCGTAGCATGTAAGTCAAATAACCAAACAGCAGCACAACCATCATTCATTAAACAAACACTGACTTAACGTCGCACAATATATCTTTTACGACACTAGATATATACGTCACAGTCACATGTATACTCATCTATATATCTGTCAAAAACCAACCTACTACTCAAAATAGCAGGGGGACGTCCACACTGCTAACTGTTTATACTTTGATCAATATGTTTACATAGTAATATGTATTGTTAAGACCTTACTACGATACCGTGCTGCCATAAACCAAAAGCTTAAAAACCGTCTAACGTCCGAATTTGCATTATTGTTGTATATATGGTGTTTTCCACAGTTATTCAAACCAAACGCCACACCCTCCTGCTCGCCTAGCTCCCTATTTGCTTTTTTTTCGTTTTTGTATTGTAGTATAGTTTTTTTCGTATTACTCTAATTACTAATTTTTTACAATATATAGAACAAATATAGAACTAGAAAGTAGAGCGGGGTTGTGATCGCCCGCTATCTTATTAAGTCGATTACTTGTAAAAGGCCTTGCCGCTAACTCGCATATCAACGTAGGCTGGGCTGATGCCATGGCTACTAAAATACCCCATGGCTTTTGACATATCCTCTATCTGCTCCCCCACTGGCCTGTCGATCGATAACTTGACCGCCGTTGCATTATCCTTCAAATTGATCTTTAACTCTCTGGTGGTGTCGACTGGGATGATCGCTTGGGTGACAATATACCCACTCGAGCGAGCAATCGAGACCACGCGGCCAACAAAGCCCAAAAACCGATTACTGGCGATTGCGATCCCCGTAGGCAGTGACTTGCTGTTCTCGTCGATTATCTGGACATCTGGTTCGGCAAAGTAATTACGGTCGAACGATATACCTTTTGAATCAACATAATATTGTTTGTCGTTAATTCGCCAACCAGCAACTGGTGTTCTGACAACCAGATTAAACTTTGTTTGCCCCAAACTTTTCATGCCACGCTGCGACACGCTAACAACCTCTGGCATGCGGCCAGCAACATAAATAGACAGATCGTTTTCGTCCAGTACAAACTGCAATCGTGACAGCGGGTGGCTATCCAAATAATCCTGGATTGTTTTTTGATAGATCGACTTGTCAACCGGTTGAACAATTGCCAATCCCGAAATCGTCACATCAACACCAGCGGTCAAATTGGCAATAAACGTCCACAAAGTCAGGGCTATCAGCAACACCAAAGCCAAAACACTAATAACCTTTCGGCGATGATTAGTCAGATGATGCACTCGTTTGCGAGTTGAGTCCGGGTCGTTTTTGCCTGCAAGACCGCTAATGTTTGAGGTTGCACCGGTCAGCGTGCGATTACGCTTAAAGGCATCCTGGCGCACCGAACCATACGGTTCTACCTGATTAACCAGTCGACGCCTGGGGGCGTCAGATGACTTCTTAGCAAACAAACTCATAATACTTATGTTTATTATAGTCTATTTGACACAAGAAATGATCATTTCGGCAACATCTTTTGCCGCATCTGGTCGCACAAACGATGCAAAATTACGCGCCATCTTTGACGCGCCAATTGGATCATCCAAAACCTGACGCACCGCATCAACCATAATCTTCGGATTGTCCAACATGGCGTTCTCGTCGATCATCTTGACAGCGTTCTGTTTCAAATACACCGCCGCATTCTTGAGTTGGTGTCCGCCGGTCAGCTTGCCGTTAGGTATCAGTATAGTTGGTTTGGCTAGCGCCGCTAATTCCAGAATGGTTGTCGCTCCAGCTCGGGTCAATACCACATCAGCCGCCCCGAGTAACGTCGCCATATCTTTGGCGATGAATGAATGCAGCTGAAAATTGTCGTCATTTGGTGGCGTCAGCGACCGCAGTTCGTCGTATTGACCAGTACCAGATACCAAAATAACCGACCCCAGTTTTAATAGGTCCTTTAAAACCAAAACTACGGTGTTATTAATGCGCCCCGCGCCCAAACCACCACCAGTCGCAACTATCAGTGGTCGATCGGGGTTAACACCCCAATCCACCTTAGCTTGGCGCATTTTGGTGGCCAAAAATACTTGAAATTCGGGCGCTATTGGTATGCCAACATAGCGTGACTTGTTGGCAGGATAAGAATAATATTCTAGCGGCGCACCGGTAGCAATCAAAGTCGCCCACTTGCCCAGCACCCGATTGGTTAAACCTGGATGGGCGTCCGAATCGTGAATTACCAGTGGAATATTCAGTAGTCGAGCCGCCACACCAACCGGCAAACAAACATAGCCACCTTTGGTAAATACTACGTCAGGGCGCCATATTGTCAACTTTACAACGCTCTGGATAAAACCAGCGATCACCAAAAAAACGTCACGGATATTCAAGATCAGCACCGAACCCCAAAACAATTGTCGCAACATCGAAACGTGATTATAGCGCCTGAACTTGCCGCCAACAACAGTACTGACAGGCACCGTCGAGTCAAAGTTACCGATAATTGCTCGCGCCTGACCAGCAAATTTGCTGTCACACCAAAAACGGATTTCGGCTTTTGGGTGCTGATGTTTAATTTCGCGTAGAACCGCTACGACCGGTGTAACGTGTCCGCCCGATCCCCCGCCGACTGCTAAAACCCTCATGCCTTACCTCCTTTAAATCTGATGAATGAACTGTATAATGTGATAACTGAAAAACCAAGCCCAGTGCCGCCGTAATAAACAACATGCTGGTTCCGCCAAAGCTCAAAAGTGGCAGCGTAATACCAGTTAACGGCGCCACGCCAACCATTGAGGCTACATTTAGCATAACATGGGCGCCAAACCAACCAAAGACACCAGCCACCAGTAATTTAAGCCGCACATCGACCAAATGGTCCATCAACTTGAGCAGCCTCATCAGTAGCGCCGTAAAGATAGCTAGAATCGTAATTAAACCGACAAAACCAAAGGTTTCGCCCATAATCGCAAAAACCGAGTCGTTAATCGCCTCTGGCAAATACCCAGTTGACTGAACGCTATTGCCAACACCAACACCAAACAGACCACCGGTCCCAATCGCCAATTTGGCCTGATCGATATGATAACTGTTGTCGTCACTTGTGGACGTATTGTCACCGTTCAAAAAAGTCATCATACGTTCGACGCGGTGTGGTGCCGCGATGACCAATACCGTACCAATTATTACAACAATCAAGGCGATCATACCGCTATTGCGCAGGTTGACGCCGGCAACTGCCAACATCACCAAGATAATACTGGCTAGCGATACGCCCGTACCAAAATCTTTTTGAATCACTACCACAAAGAACATCGCAATCGCAGTTATAATCGCCAACGGCACCAAAGTAGCATTGGCGTCATTCAACTTGCCCTGGCGGGCTTTACCGCCCAAAAAACCAGCCATAAAGATCAGAATAGCAAACTTTAGTAGCTCGGCTGGCTGCAAACTGCCTAGTGGCCCCAGATTAAACCACCTGGTTGCACCCAACGACTGCTGAGCAATGCCCAGGTTAGCCCAACCCGCCACAGCCAGCAATGCGCAGGCCGCGATCGCCGCCAGCAATATCTTGCCGGCATGGCGCGTCAACCAGGTATACGGCACAATCGTCATGATCGTAAACGCCCCTAACGCAAACAACAAACTGAAAATCTGCTTAACAAAAAAATACGTACTGCCATAATCACTACCATAAGCATTGTTTAAAACATTGGCTCGTTGCGGGCCGATAGCGTACATCACAACCAAGCCAATCAGCATCAAAAGCCCCATAAACAAAACTATCAAATAATCTGGCTTGTGCTTACGGACAGAAGTTTTGTCGCCAAACTCAGCCTCCTTTGCAATAGCGGCCAAATAGCTTTTTTGCCCACCTTGCTTCACGCTAAATATTTCCTCCGGCTAGCGCCAAAAATACGCCGATAAACGCCGCCACATTGGCAATCACCCAAAAACGCATCGTCACCTTGGTTTCGGGCCAACCGATCGCTTCAAGATGATGATGAATCGGTGCTGATATAAAGACTTTTCGTTTGAATAAGCGCTTGCTGGTGATCTGGATCAAGCTCGAGCCAGCTTCGGCCACAAAGACTACGCCGATAATTGGTAGCAAAAACAAAGTGTTGGTCAACATCGCCACTACGCCCAGTGACGTGCCCAGTGCAAAGCTACCGACATCACCCATAAAAAATCGGGCTGGATAAATATTAAACCACAAATAACTTAACAATGCGCCAACAACCGTAAAACAAAAACCCGCTAAAGCTACTTGCGATTGCAACAAGGCAATCACACCAAAAGCACCAAAACTGGTTCCGACCAGACCGCCTGCCAAACCATCGAGGCCATCACTGATATTAACAGCATTACCGGTTGCCACTACAACAAAAGCAAACAACGGTACAATCATCCAGCCGACGAAGTAACTGCCCAGGAACGGCACGTTAACATCAACAAAGCCCAGTTTGACAAAGAAGAACCAGCCCAACGCCAACCCAATCGCGCTGATCATAGCAAATTTCAGGCTCGACCGCAGCCCAGCCACCCCTTTGCCGTGTCCACGAACGTTAATGATATCGTCCAGCAACCCAACCAAACCACCGCCAACCAAGGCCGCCAGCGGCAGCCAGGTTTGACCACGATCGAGGTTGAAGCCAAAAGTTACGATCGTGATTGCCAAAACAAAGATTACTCCGGCCATTGTCGGAATATTACGCTTGAATTTGGCGGCGTGCAATTTGCTAAAAACCTCCAAGACCTCACCTGTCGTACTGGTCGTGCGTTGTTTTTTCCAAAACTTATACCGATATGCCACAAAAGTATAGATTGGCGTAAATAACATCGCCAGCAAAAACGCCCCTAAACTCAGCACAAAAGTACGACTTAGCTCGTGCGTCAAATTAGTTAATAATATGTTATCCATTACTTACCCCTTTGGTTGTATCTTTAAATAATCCAGCATCCAGTTAGATATGTCGGTAAAGATCGGCAAAGCATCCCGCGCACCCTGCAACGCCTTGTGATCGCCCGATACCTGTACCATTATGACATACCGCGATACATCACCGCCACCATAACCCAAGTACGTACCGACAGTCTCGTCGTCCGAATATACCCCGTTTTTACTAACCTGCGAGGTACCGGTCTTGCCACCGATGTAATAACCAGGTTTGTCGACATTACTAAAGAACGTCGAGCGGGCCACATGTGTCATTTCGCGCAGTTGATCGGCCGTTGACTTGCTGACTGGGTTGGATGGCGCCGCCACTGGGGCGGGTGCAAACGTCCCGTTTTTATCGACTATACCCGCAACAACAGTCGGCTTGTAATAGTTACCGCCGTTAACCAACGAACCAAAAGCCGCCGCTACCTGAACCATTGTCACATCCAAACCCTGACCAAATGACATGTTCGAATATCGCACAGCGTTGCCTTCGGTTTGGTCGGGTGATATCACCGTACCGGTTGCCTCGCCCGCTACCTCGATACCAGTTGGCTGGCCCAGATGAAATCGATTATAAAAATAATCGTACATAATATCGCGTGCACTGCGGTTGATCGATCGGCCATCGCCCAACAATTCAGCCACCGTCACAAAGCCGGTGTTCAGCGACCAGTTAAGTGCGTGCTGAAACGTAATCGTGCCGGTTTGGCCCAAGGTGGCATTAGATATAATACGGTCGTCCACCTGAATATGATCGGTGTTGACATAGGTATCGTTAGCCGACACAACTCCGCGGTCAATCCCCGTCGCCATCGTCAATGTTTTGACGTCCGAACCAGGTTCGTAAGGCGCCGAAACCACGCCGTTATTAAAAACTGCCGCATCCTGAACTTCGTTAAACTTGGCCGGATCGTATGTTGGCAAATTGGCCATCGCCATAACATGACCAGTCAGCGGATCGATTACAATTGCGCTGCCGCGAGTAGCCCCAGTACGCTTCAGACCATCGGCCAGCGCTTGCTCAACATGCGATTGCACATTGCGATCAATCGTCAGCACCACGTTATCGCCGTTAATCGCTGGCTTATCGATATTGTTATTGCCAATCGTCAGCGGCACATCACTGACATCAGTTACGCTTTGCAACAAACCATCCACCCCAGTCAAGCGGTCATTCAGCTGACTCTCGACACCATACCGACCGGTACCGCTAAAATCAACAAAGCCCAAGGTTTGCGCCGCCAACGACCCCTCGGGATAAACCCTGACTGATTCTTCCTGAAACCCAACACCGTTCAGGCTCTCAGTCTTTATTTTGTCGGCCTGAACCCGACTGATCCTGGTTGCCAGTATCTGATAGCGGCTGTCTTTTTTTGCTAACAAACCAGCCAGGTCCGACCGAGCATTGCCGCCAGCTACTCGCTGAATCACGTCGACAATCTTGCCGTCATCCTTTGTCGTTTGCGGATCGGCAAACACCGTATAGACTGTTTGGTTCATGACAAGCGGCACTGGGCCGCTGCCGTCCAGAGCATAAATCAAACCGCGTTTGGCTGGTATCGTTAACCGTTTAACTTGCTCGTTTTTGGCCATATCGACATAATAACCATGCTGAATAATCTGCAAATAAAAAAGTCGCACAACGAATATGGCCATAATGCCAAGCACTATTGCCGCTAATATCGTTGAGCGACTACCCTTTTGAAGTTTTAAATCCATGTTAATTATTGTTGAACGTAATTGGTTGATACGGGCACCGTCATGGTCGACGCCACATTGCTGTTTTTGACTGTCTCTAGCGCTGTCAGTCGAGCGTTCTCAATCTCTAGGTCACTCTTTTGAGTGTTGAGCGCGGCAATTTGACTATCAATCTTTTGGGTTGCATAGTCATAACTAGTAGCCCTGGTTGCTTGCGTTAGATATATCAAACCTAGGATCGTAATCATCAAGGCGACTAACACCGTGTGAGTAACTGGACCAAGTTTAATAGCTGAAACATAAGCAACGGTATTTTGGTTGCGAGACCAATTTTGCTGCCGGCGACTGCTAAAAGTTTGCGAACGTGAATAGGACATTTTTATTTAATATCAATTCTGTTTATGTTTATTTTTGGTGCCCCGCCCTGTTAATGGGCGGGGCTGTGATAACCAGAGCGTTATCTTACGCGTACGCTAACAACCTGTGAGGTGTCAGCATAGTGGACTTGGATTCGAACTGGCATATATTTTTGTGCCCTTTCTTTTTGTTTGTTTTTATTTTTTCACTGCGACGCGCAACTTGCTGCTGCGAGAACGCGGGTTGTGAACGTCATAAAGGTTTCCGGCAATTGGTTTTTTGGTAATCGGCAGCAGTTCAGCTTCTAAACCGTTATCAAACTGATCTTTAAGATACCGTTTGACAAGTCTATCCTCTAAACTGTGGAAGCTAATGATGCCCACTCGCCCGCCTGGTTTTAACAGGTCGGGCAAGAGTGGCAGCATGTCTTCGATTTGCCTTAGCTCGTCGTTGACAGCAATCCGGATTGCTTGGAAGGTGCGAGTGGCTGGGTGGGTTTTTTGCCACTTACCACGATAGGTTTTTTTAATCAATTCTGCGAGTTCTCCGGTTTGCGACAGTGGTCTGTTAACGACAATCGCCGTAGAAATTGTCTTAGCTAGTCCAATTGGCTCTTCACCATATTGGGAAATGATACGTGTAAGTTCTTCGACCGATGCCGTATTAATTAGCGTTTTTGCGCTAATCTCCTGACGCCGGTCCATACGCATATCTAGCGGGCCACTATTTGTAAAGGAAAACCCTCGGTCGAATTGATCGAGTTGCGGTGACGACACTCCCAAGTCCACCAACACCATGCTAAATTTGCGCCCCTCATTTATTAACTGCTTTGTGGCAGTCACAAAATCGGCGTGCAATAACCTCACCCCTTTGTCCGAGAATGACTTCAGTCGCTTTATAGCGTAGTCGTCACGATCGACCAAAACAGATTCGGTATAATTGCCGGTTATGTCAAGAATTCGACTGGCATGACCACCATACCCGGCGGTTAGGTCGAGATAGTTCTCGCCCACCATCGGAGACAGCGTTTCAAGCGTCGCACTTAGCAAAACCGGAACATGCAAGTTGTCGTTTAGGATATGTTCTTTACTCATTCGTCTCTCATGATAACACGAGATTCGATTCGAGATCACCTATCTGGTAGCTACGGCTGTTTGTTTTTGTTGTTTCGCTGTGTTTGTTTTTGTTGTTTTATAAGTACCAAGCGATTCATTTAATGATTGCCTAAGGCAAGTCATAAATTATATGTGCGAATCGCTTGTTTGAGAGACTTATGTGTGAGGTGGAGTTTATTTGGGAGGTGTGTTTTGTAAGTAAGGTGCGCGAGTTTTTTAATGTGGTCCCGTAGCCCACTAATTGCCTAACTACCAGATAGCTGATCTCGAGAGTTTCCTTGTTCGGTTAACTGCAGATTGTTAAAGTGCGGGGGTTATTGGGTTCCTAAACGACAGCGCCCGGTGGCACAATGCGCCAATACGCACCAGCCCTGATGGCAACCAGGTCGTGGTCAATTCCGGCGTAATCAAGCAGGTGCTGCTCGATCGTCACCCGACCTTGTTTTTGGTCGAGATCCGCTTCGGTTTTGCCGCGCCTAAACCTAACGTTCAAATCTGCAATTTTCTCATCGAGAATACTGCCAGAGAGCGCCGGTTCGACTTCCCTATCCCAAATATGTCTTGGGTAAAGGTGCAAGTACTGGTTAAAGCCTCGTGTGATAACAACACCGCTAGCAAATTCATTTCGAAGTTCGGTTGGTATTGTCAACCGTCGCTTGTCGTCAAGCTTCCTTTCGAAGGAATCTACGCTTGCCATATCTTATTATCCTACTTCGGCTCCGCTTAGGTTATTTTGTTTTTTTGTTTAGTGGCTTTTTGTTTTTGGTTCTGTGGTGTTACCCACTTCTTTCCACTAAACTTACTATACTACCCACTATTACCCACATCAAGTACTTTTATTACTAATAGTGCTTATTTATTTATGGTTATCCACAGAACTGTGAATAAGTAACTAATTTAACAGATCAAAAAGCTACAAGCCGCGTATGTTTTTGATGACTCGGCCAAACCAAATTGCGCTAGGGCGCAGGGTCCGTTCACTAGTTTTGTAGTCAATTGCCGCCAGGCCAAACCTCGGCCACCTACCATACGCCCACTCAAAGTTATCGGTCAAGCTCCAATGCAAATACCCGTCCACCTTGACGCCATTCTTGATGGCTTTTTGAATGCCAACCAGCGTACTGGTTATCCACCACTGACGCCGTTTGTCTTGCTCGTCCGCCAGACCGTTTTCGGTAATTATAATTGGCAATCGATACCTGCGATACAATCGCTCCAAAACGTACTCTATATCACCGGGGGTCATCGGCCAATCCAAATCACTCACCACATCCTCGGGATTATGAATTCGATAACCATAAATTCGCTGAGATTGATAATAATTAACCCCTAGAAAGTCACAGTGCCGAATTACTTTTTGCAATATATAATCGTCAAAGATATATTGCCCGATCACAGCACTAATGCGACTTAACCAGGCGTCGTCACCAGGGTAAAAATAACACGAATTCTTGGCAATCGACACTTTGTAATGATGGTGTAAACCATGAATCGCCTTGGCAACCTGGCGATGGGCATAGGTCAGATTGTTAATCACGCGCCACATCTTGTATTTGCTATGAACAGCTGGCGGCCAGTCCGCGTACCAATAACTTTGGGCGGCATAGATTTCAATCTCGTTGATGGTGATTATATATTTTACGCTCAAGCCCAACTCTTTAATAATTTCTTTTGAAAACCGTGTAAAGTATTTGACGTTAGAGCGCTTTTCAAAGCCGCCCATCTCGGCAAACCAAACTGGCAAAGTAAAGTGAAACAAAGTGACAATCGGCTCGATCCCCCGCCTACGCAACTCGGCAATATACTTTTTGTAATACTCTACCGCCTCCAGGTCCCAGGCGCCACATTCCGGCTCGATCCGCGACCATTCAATACTAAACCGAAAAGCATTCAGATTCATTTTTTTCAACAAATCAAAATCTTCAGCATAACGATTGAAGTGATCGGTTGCCTGACCCGAAACATAATTAGCAGGTCGCATCGCTTCTTTTTTTATCCGGTCCCAACTATCAAAATGATTGATGTGATATTGCGACTGCGCCGCCCTCACCTTGGCGTTTTCTAACTCCCAAACGCTCCATTGATTGTGATTGCCGCCTTCGGCCTGATGGGCCGCCGACGATGCTCCCCACAAGAATTTTTTCGGAAATTTAGAATCTGGCGCAGTTTGTGTCATATTATCTTTTAACCTTGCTGTACGTGGCAATTATCTCCGCAGCGACAGCGTCGATGTCATGCCTAATTAACGATCGTTTAGTTAACATTGTATCGGACTTTTTAGTATCGGCAATACCGCCCAAAAGATTAGCCGCCACGGTTTTATAGGTTGCCGACTTCAACTTGTCGTCGTCAACCTCGACCAGATAGGCTTTTTCAGCTTCGTATTTGCCAGCAACGTCATCAGACGGCACTTGATGATTATAAATTACATAATCCAAAAAAGGTCGGCCCACAAAACGTTCAATTTCGCCAGCGTGATCACCGACAGTAAAACCGTCTGTCTGGCCATGCTTGGTCACCAAATTGGCAACGTAAACGCACAGTGCATTTGTAGCGACTAGCGCCTCGGCAATACCGTTGATCACCAACAAGGGACCCAACGATGTATACAGATCACCTGGGGCAATAACCACCAAATCAGCCTCTTGGATCGCTTTAATGGCCGCTGGATTAGCCGTGGCAGCTGGTACCAATGACAAAATAGCCTGTCGTGGGTCATATTTAAACTCGCCAGTGTCAATTACTCGTTCACCGTGCAAGATCAAACTCGCCTCGGGCCACTCCATCTTTAATCGGACGTTATCCAAAGTCGCCGGCACCACCGCACCACTTATGCGCAATATTTCCGACGCTGTTTCAACCGCCTCACTAAAGCTGCCAGTCAATTTCTCTAGCGCCGTCAGCAAGATATTACCAAACGAATGACCGCCAAAAGTGCCTTCTTCAAAGCGATAGCTAAACAAATCGCGAATCTTCGGCGAATCACTTAGTGCAACCAAACATTGCCGAACGTCGCCTGGCGGCAATGTCCCCAACTCGTCACGCAGCACACCCGTGCTGCCGCCGTCATCCGCCATACTGACAATTGCCGTCAAATCGTGACCGTACTTTTTTAACCCCGACAGCATCGTAAAACTACCAGTGCCGCCACCCACGACCACTATCCGAATATTGTCGTTAACAACAAGACGTTTATCTGCCATTTACTCTATTATATACTAATATCTTCGCCGAAGTGTTTTTGCAAGCGCAATACAATCGAGCCTTCGTGGCGCCCTAATAACTGGCTTAGCTCTTTTACCGATGCCCCATTTTGAAACTTCTCTTTCAACAAAGTATCTTGCTGCTTCAGCCATGGCATATAGGCATTAGGATGAGTCTCGCGCATCTTGGCTATTTTCTCGACCCAACCCGAAGCCGACTTCTTTTTAGCCGGCAGTTTGGTCAGCCCCGCTTGGCGCTTGGCAATCGCCGCCTCCAAATAACCAAAACGTTTTTGGTCACGCTGCGCCTTATCACGCAAGATCGTGTCGATATTTTGGGCATCCTCGCTAATCTGCAAGGCCATTTTATTGATGCCCGTCAGGTACAAACTGTTAAGGTTTTTAACCCGGCTAAGCGCCACATACCCCATACCCTCCACAAAAGCCCGCCGCAGATCGATCCTGGCGGCATCTAGCGTCATACCCTGAGATTTATGAACCGTGATAGCCCACGCCAGTCGCAGTGGCACCTGCGAGATACTGGCTCGTTTTTTGTCACCATCCCGCAGTTCCCAGGTGTCGGGCGACATCGTCACTACTTTGCCGTTTTTAAATTCGACAATCGGGTATTCGGTGCCAGCCTCAAAACCAGTTACAATCCCCAGACTGCCATTGGCATACTTGCGATCCAAACTGTTTTTGACCGCCATCACCAGCGCACCTTTTTTCAGGCGCAGCGATGCTGGCGCCAAAACCGACCGCTGCAGCGCCTCGACATAACTATCACTGCCAGTTGACGACTGGGTATAAATCAGCTCGTCCCCTTCCAAAGTATCCAGTTTGGCGTTGTTCAAACGATCAACATCAATATTAACGGTGTGCAGCTCGGTAATTGGCTCGTCATCATCCGGATAAACGTCAACTCGCGCCAGCAACTTTTCGGCATGATGACGTCGCAATTCGCCAGCCCGCAGGGCGTTTAATATATCCAGTAATTCCTCGTCATCCTGACGGTGTTGTTCGCTCAAATAACAGATCGTCGGGTCCAATTCGCGCCAAACATTGCTATTGACCACAAACCCGCCCGCCCGGCTGTCGCCGCGGTTAATCGGTGGCAGCTGAAAAAAATCACCGCTCATTATTACCTGTATGCCGCCAAATGGCTCGTCTTTTTTGCGAACCAATCGACAAGCCTGGTCGACCATATCCAAGCGAAAATCATGCAGCATACTGATCTCGTCGATCACCAAAACATCGGTTTTTTCAATAATCTCGCGCCGGGTTTTTGACATATTATCAGCAAACCCAGCGTGCAATTCATCGTTAATGCCAATCCCGCTCCAGGAATGAATTGTCGTGCCACCCAGGTGCGTCGCCGCTAATCCGGTGGTCGCCGTCACCGAAACATGCTTGCCGTCAGCCTTGGCCAAACGAATAAACTGATTCAACACAAAAGTCTTGCCAGCCCCCGCTGGACCAGTCAGCAACACGCTTTCTCCCGAAAGCATAATCTCGAGCGCCATCCCCTGTTTCATTAATATCTATTATACAGGTTTTATTGAATCATTTTTAGAATCTGACTAAAAAATGGCATCGAATACATCTCTTGATGGCGGGCGCCTTTGGCTATAATAACCTCGCTGTCGGCAGTCGTTTGCCTGGCCTCGCTAACGGTTTTACAGATATCACTTATCGAGCTGACTACACTATCGCCTAATTTGATAATTTTCAAATCCCCAACTTTATTAGCAGCTAACTTTGGTGCGAACGGCTCACCCGACAACGCCCAGCCCGCCAACAATCGCCGCATCTTTCATAATTCTAGCCGCCTCGTCAAAACTGCCTAGCGCCATATCTTGGTCCTGCGCCCACGAAGCCCCAGCCTCGTCCGATACCCCCACACCAGGCAGCTCTACCCCAATAACCTTGGCATGCAGCGCTTGGGCGGCTACCTCAACCATTGTTTTGCCACGCTCGTTCATTACAACGTTAAACGGCATAGGAAAAATGTATGTATTATCAGCACTCTTATCTAATCTCTCGTCAGCCACTGCGACCGCAATATCGTTAGCGCCATCAACATCAACCAACAAAACCTCGGCCTTATTCGGCCGAGTTAGTTTAATATCGTTAACGTTAACTTCTACTACTTGGCTGTCTTGCAGACAATCCGTCAAACGATTATCTTGGTTACGCTGATTAACGCTTACAAATCCATTGGCGATATAAAGCACCGACGCCCCAAACAGCCCAACCAACATCCAGCGCCTAGCCGATAAGTTGTTAGGCCGGTTATCGCGCAGCGACTCGCTCATGACCCTATTTCAAAAATTCTTTAGCCAAAACTGCAACGTTTGGCATCGAATGTACAAATGGATGGCGATGTTGAGCCTGGCCTTTGAGTGCGATAGCCTGTCGGACTGATATAATACCGAACGGCAAGGCCTCTTTCAAACGATTAGCCGTCTTAATATTACCCTCAAGCGAGCTAACTCGACTGCCATCGGCTTTAATAAAAGTAATTACCGCATTGTCTTCAACGACGCTGCGATTAGCTTCTAGACCCTTATACATGGTTTTTGGGAATGACTCATGCACTAATGAAAAGCCGTCTATCGCTTCATTAGCAAAACCACCCTTAATAGCATCGACTACGGCTTTGCCTGTTTTCTTGTCTTGATTCCACTTATTAAACTTCGCGACTGTTTCTTCGGACAATATAAATTCTCTCATTGCCTGATCAAAAGACAAACGATCAGTTGGCCATGTTAACCAATTAAATCGATCATTTTCACGAAGATAACGATCAGTTATGCCATGCTCAATCTTGTCCGACCCAGTATCCTCGCCGCCGATCTGAAATGCTAGAGCCATGTTTAAAGCCTCGTCGTTAACCTCCTCGAACAGTGTAATTTGAGGTATTTTAACTTTTAGACCATGGGCGCCTTTGTTTAAATGGTCTATCATATGAGCGCCCAAAACAGCGCCCTGTGAATATAGTGCCAGTTCAATTTGCTGGTCTTGGATATCGGGGACTACTTCCTTAAGCGCGCCCAACATATCGTATGCATTCTGGCGTATGCCGTCCAATCGGCCAAACAAACTGATGCCAGAATTGGCTCTTTCGTCTATGCCTACGCCTGGGCGTTCAACCGCGATCACTCTTGCTTTTAGAGTTACGGCAATGGTTTCTAACCTCTGCCGTTCAAAAGTATCCAGTGGCGCCAAAAAACTCTGAGGCCATAAGATTGTTTTTCCGATCTTTTCACCACGATCATTAGTCTCGCGCTCGTCAGCAACCGCAACCCCTATGTGCATATTTTCGTATTCCGCAATAGTAACTTCTGCTTCGCGCGGTTTACTTAACTCGGCAAATCGACTGTCAAGAATAAAATCCGATGATTCAATAGTCTTCATATGCTTTATTTATACAACATTTTATCCAAAAACACAACCGATACGTAATAACTCACCACCTTTGCAACATAAAGTAAACAAAAAAGCAGGCACTCCGTATACTGTAGTTAATACTACTCAATTACAGAAAGGAGGCCTGCTATGGCCTATTCTATCAACCCTAACCTACCAAAAGCTAGAGCTTTGGCGATGCAACTACTAATTCGTGAACAACTACCGCTTCAGGTGGTGGCTAATCGCTGCGGTGTTCACCGCAGCACCATTTGG
>CAIOSL010000037.1 GCA_903861015.1 uncultured bacterium | reverse complement strand
TTACCCTGATTACTTCGTCCAGAGTGGTTTCGCCGCGCAAAACCTTGATCAATCCATCGATTTGCATCGTCACCATACCCTCGGCAATAGCTTGGTCGCGGATCATGTTGCTGGTGGCGTTTGCAACAATCAGTTTTTGAATCGCAACGGTATTGGTTAGAACTTCGTAAATACCGACACGCCCGCGGTAGCCATTTAGGGCGCCGTCGGTATCGTCGTTAATATCGTTGCGCCAGAGGGTGTTGATGCCGTGTTCGTCGGTGGCCAGTGGTGTATCACCGCCAACACCTTCGGCGGCGGCTTGCTTTTCTAGTTCGTGAATATAGCTAAAGTCTTGTCCGGGTTTTAGGCCGAACATTTTTATGATCAATTCTTGTTCTTCGGGGCTAGGTTTGTAGGCAATGCGGGTCTCGTGGCGAACGCGACGAACCAGACGCTGACCAACAACTACGCGTATAATGCTGGCGATCAAAAACGGCTCGATGCCCATGTCGAGCAAACGCGGCAAACAAGTGGCGGCATCGTTGGTGTGTAGGGTGCTAAAAACCAAGTGGCCGGTTAGGGCGGCCTGAACACCCAGGTCGGCAGTTTCGACGTCGCGGATCTCACCGATCATAATAATGTTTGGGTCTTGGCGCAATAGTGCGCGCAGTCCGCTGGCAAAGGTCATGCCGGCTTTGGAATTGGTCTGGGTTTGGTTAACGCCCGGGATTTTGTACTCGACTGGGTCTTCGACGGTCGAAATATTGACATCTGGCGTGTTGAGGATCGACAAGATGCTAAAAAGGCTGGTTGACTTACCGCTACCGGTCGGTCCGGTGATTAGGATCATACCGTTGGATTGGGTCAGGGAAGTCTTGATCGAGTTTAGGGATGATCCCCAGTAGCCCAGTGATTCGAGGGACACCGCCTGGTTGGACTCGTCCAAAATACGCATGACGGTTTTCTCGCCATCGGCAACCGGCAGGGTGCTGACACGCAAGGCGTATTGCTTGCCGGCAACTTTGATCTTGAAACGGCCGTCTTGGGGCACGCGATGTTCGTCGATCTTGAGGTTGCTCAAGATTTTGATACGGCTGATTAGAGCTCCCAAGACGTTTCGGGGCAAACGGTTAACTTCCTTTAGAACGCCGTCAATACGATAGCGAACCTGGACGAAGGCTTCACGTGGCTCGATGTGAATATCGCTGGCGTGCGACCTGATAGCGTATTCCAGCAGCAGGTTGATGGTTTTGGCGATTGGCGAATCCTCAGATACCTCTTGGTCGGTGATGGCCTCGTTTTCGGTGTTGTCGGCACGCTGAATATCAATAACTTCGTTGAGCTCGTTGGTAACATCGCCGCGGTAGGCCTCGAGGGTAGTGATTATGTTGTCGTGAGTGGCAATATAGATCTTGGTGTTAGTGCCAATTTCTTTTTCGATGAAGTTGATCGCCTGGACGTCGTCGGGATCGTCCATCGCCAAGTGATGCAGGCCATCGGGATCGATTTTGAACAAAATTGCGTTATATTGCCTGGCGATGCGCTCGGGGATTTTGGCCAGGACGTCGGAGGGAATATCGTGGGGACTGAGTTCGATGTATGGTATCTGGGTGTACTCGGCAAAGGCCCTGACCAGGGTTTTTTCGTCAATCAATTCGTTCTGAATTGCCAGGTCCTGCAACGGCTGCTTTAAACGAGACCCCTCGGTTTTTAAGGTGTCAATTTGCTCAGCAGTGACCACGCCGCTGCGAATGAGCAGTTTTTCCATTGTGCTGTCAGGAATTCGCATACTGCTTGTGCTCTATTGTAATTTACCATGCCAAAAAGCGCCAGGTGTTATAATGATTAAAGATGTTTATCGAGGTAAAGAGCGAGTCAGAAATGAAGACCCTAGGGGCGGCTATTGGCGGCCGCTTGTTGGGAGGCGAAATTATTGAATTGGTTGGTGATGTTGGTGCTGGCAAAACCACTTTAACCAAGGGTATTGCGGTTGGTTTGGCGATTGCCGAATATGTCCAAAGTCCAAGTTTTACTATCAATCGGGTTTATGATGGCCGCGACAATTTAACACTGTCACATTACGACTTTTATCGCTTAAACGACGCTGGCATTATGGCGAACGAACTCGAGGAAGTGACGGCTGATCCATCTGTTATAACGGTTATCGAGTGGGCCGAGGTGGTCGAGTCTGCCTTGCAAGCGGATCGCTTGACGATCAAGATCTCGTCACTGTCTGAAACCACCCGCAAGCTCGAACTGATCGCCGGGGGTACAAACAGCCGACGTTTAATCGAGGGTTTAAGTATATGATAATCTTGATCGATACCAGCACTCCGGTTTGTAAATTGAGTTTGATTGATGGCGATTGGCGATATGACAACGAATGGCTAGCGGCTCGCAGCTTGGCGCGTGACCTGTTGGGGTATTTGCGCGATCAGCTGGCGATACATGGCAAAACTTGGTCGGATATATCGGCCATCGGTGTTTACGAAGGCCCTGGCAGTTTTACTGGCCTAAGGATTAGCCTGACAGTCATGAATACCTTGGCTGATTCGCTGGCGATTCCGATCGTTGGTGCTAGCGGAGACGATTGGCAATCTCAGGCGCTTGCCAAATTAAAATCTGGCCAAAACCAGCGGATAGTTTTGCCACAATATGGCAGCGAAGCTCACATTACGATTTCCAAAAAGTAATATGAACAACCAATAATTGGCTTGCGCATTAGTGCCTAAAACCGCTACTATATAGTTAGTCCTAGCAATGGGGCTCTGAATAACTTTGAAACCGACGTCTGGACTGATTGATTTAAGAAAACTGGCATTTATATACTTACGTTTGATTAATTTGAACGGTTGCAGCGAGGAAGGACAAAAATATGATAGAGGGAATTATTGCCGTAGTAGCGGTTTTTATTGGTGTTGGTGGTACAGTTGTCTATGAACGTCGTCGTCAAACTGGCGGCCACATCAAGGCCGAGCGCGAGATAGCCGAAGCTAAAACCAAGGCTAGCGAGATTATATTAAAGGCCAAAGACGAGGTCTTGAACCTGGAAAACGAGCGTCGCAACGAATGGAAAAAAACCGAAAATCGTTTGGCTGATCGCGAGTTGTCATTGGATCGCAAGATTGATGATTTGGATAAGCGGTCCGAAAAGCTACGTGCCGAAGAGCGCGATGTCGAAGTTTTAAAAGACGAAATTCGCGAGATTCGCACCAAACAACAAGACAAACTCGAAAAAGTCGCCAAGTTGACCAAAGTCGAAGCAACTGAAAAATTGTTGCAAATGACCGAACGCGACATCAAACAAGATATGCTGGGTTTGATCAACAAGTTGCAAAATGACGCCAAAGAAAGTGCCGAGGATTTGGCGCAGACAATCCTGGTTAGTACGATGGAACGAATGGCCTCCGAAGTTGCCGCCGAGCGGACAGTTACGGCCGTCAAATTAACAGATGAAGAAATGAAAGGTCGAATTATCGGCAAAGAAGGCCGTAATATTCAGGCTTTGCAGCGCGCGACTGGCGTCGATATTTTGGTTGACGATACTCCGGGTATGATTATTTTAAGCACCTTTGACCCAGTTCGTCGTCAAGTGGCCAGGCTCAGTTTGGAACACCTGATGAAAGACGGTCGTATCCACCCAGGTCGAATCGAAGAGGTGGTTGCCAAGGCCGAGCAAGAGATCGACAAAGAAATCAATCGTGCCGGCGAAGATGCAGCGCGTGAAGTTGGCGTTTTTGGCATTCCAAAAGAAATGTTGCGTTTGCTGGGCGAGCTAAAATTCCGTACTAGTTACGGCCAAAACGTCTTGCGTCACAGTGTCGAAATGGCCCATATGGCCGGTCTGATCGCCGAAGAAATCGGTGCCGATGTCCGAATCTCCAAGACCGCGACGCTGCTGCATGATGTTGGCAAGGCGGTGTCACACAAGATCGAAGGCAAACATCACCATATTGGTGGCGAATTTGCACGCAAATACGGTATGCCCGAAGCAATTGCTCATGCTATCGAAGCTCATCATGATGATATCGAAGCCACTACCCCAGAGGCCTTGATTGTGCGTGTTTGTGACACATTGTCGACTGCTCGTCCTGGTGCACGCAGTATTAGCGCCGAGAACTTTGCCGAGCGTATGCGCGAACTTGAAAACATCGCCCTGGGCTTTAACGGTATCGACAAAGCCTATGCTATTAGTGCCGGTCGCGAAGTGCGTGTGATTGTTAGTCCGAAGGCGATTGATGACCTGAGCGCCATCAAACTAGCGCGCGATATTGCCGTCAAGATTGAAAGCACTATGCAATATCCTGGTACGATCAAAGTCAATGTTATTCGCGAAACTCGTGCGATCGAATTTGCCAAGTAAAACCTTAAAAGGGGTATAAAACGATGGCCCAGCGAACGGTCGTTATCAAAATCGGTGGCAGTATAATTACCCAAAAGCATCGAGTTGGCGTGTTTATCCGCCGTCAAGTTTTGGCCAGGATCGCTGATGAATGTAAGGCCGCGATTGATGCCAACCCAGAACTGCGACTGATTATGATCCATGGTGCTGGTGCTGGCGGTCATCAAATCGCCCACCATTATGACCTGGGCGGCGGTACTTGTAATGACCCATATAAAACCAAAGGGGCGCTAGAAATAAGAGTAGCCAATCAAAAGTTAAATCTGGCGATTAGCGAGATATTCTTGGCACGTGGTTTGCCGGTAGCGCCAGTCCATACGGCATCGGCCATCACCCAAACTAACGGTATTGTTAACGACGTTGCATATACCGTAATTGACGGTGCCTTGTCGTCCGGCTGCTTGCCGCTCCTGTACGGCGAAATGGTATATGACGACGCGCTAGGCATGTCAATCTGTTCGGGTGACGCCATTGCTATGAATTTGGCCAAACAGTACCAGGCCGAGTCGGTTATTTTTGCATCCGATATCGATGGCATTTATGACAAAGATCCGCATGTTCATACCGACGCCCAACTCATCACAGCGGTTTTATTGTCCGACCTAAATAATAACGATAATATTGCGCTGTCGGGGTCGCATAATGTCGATGTAACAGGGGGGCTTAAAAATAAAATCGCCGTCCTGAGCGTGGGCGGCTTGCATAAAGAACTTGAGCGAGTGGTTGTTTGTAACGGTTTAAGGCCGGGTGTTATAGGTTTGGCAATATCGGGCGTGGCGGTTGGTACGGTGGTGTCGTTATAGAATTTGCGCGCAGTGTTGTTTCACTGCGCGCGGTTGTTATAGATCAAGGAGCGCGGTTAAAACCGGCGCTACTTCGATCCGAACTTGGTTTGGATCCAGACATAGGATCTCGGCGGGGGTTAACCAGCCGAAATAACTGATGTCTGTATCGAACGGACGGCCAACGAAACTGTCGTCACATTTTGCAGTGTAGACGTATAGTTTGACCGAAAAATGCTCGGTTAGTTGGACCAGCATCTCTTTGAAAAAAGTCGGCTGCAACTCGATGGGAGCGCCAACTTCTTCAAATAACAAGCGAATTATCGCTTCGTCCGGACTTTCCAAACCCTCGATTCCCTCAAATGGAATCGACAGCATCCCTGCTTTTTTGCCGAAGTACGGCTTGTCTTTCAGCTCTTGCAGCAGCATTATATTGCCAGCTGCATTGCTAATAACAAGCCCTACCCCATGGACCGTGTTGGTCATAAATACCTCAGTGGTTGTGTGTGGTTGAAAAAGCAGGTGTTACCTACTTATAATTATACACTATTTATGGATTATTGCAATAGGCGGACTTTTAATATCTAAGCATATGCATTATTATGGTTGTTAATGATAAAGCCTGAAGTTCGCAAAGATTATTTCAAGGACGAATATGTAATTATTGCGCCTAATCGCGCCAGGCGACCGATGGAGCC
This sequence comes from uncultured bacterium, assembly GCA_903861015.1. Lineage (GTDB taxonomy): Bacteria > Patescibacteriota > Saccharimonadia > Saccharimonadales > Saccharimonadaceae > UBA1547. The sequence continues at coordinate 6,786 of CAIOSL010000037.1, read as the reverse complement.
CAAAAGCCTGCCGACCGATGCAATCAGTACCTGTCACTTTTGTCCGGCTAACTTTAAAGGCGAGACAATTGCTTATCAGGATAATGGTTATGCTGGTGATTGGGAGATTGTGTCGGTGGTTAACAAGTTTTCGGCACTGACGCTGGACAACCACAGTGCCTACGGCCAGGCCGAAGTCATTGTCGAAACTCGTCGTCATGGCATGGATATTAATGACTTTTCGATCGATCACATTGTCCGAATTCTGGACGCCTATATTGATCGGTTTATGACACTACGCAATATCGACGGTATCAAACACGTGGTTGTCTTTAAAAACGAGGGTGGCAAAGCCGGCGCGTCGTTGTCACATACCCATTCGCAGGTTATTGCCTTGCCGGTGCTGCCGCACAAGATCGAAAGCGAGGCCAGGGCTTATAACAAATATCGCATCGAACATACAACTTGTCCGTACTGCGATATTATCGTGGCCGAGACCGACAAACCGCGCGTTATATGGGAGGATGAAAATGTTTTTGTGTTGTCGCCGTATGCCAGTGATGCACCCTATGGCGCCTGGTTGATGCCAAAACGGCACATCGCCCTAATTGCTGATTTGACCAAGAGTGAAAAAGAGTCGTTCGCCAAAGCCATGAAGGTGGTCTTGGGCACCCTCGACAAATACGCTATTCCATACAATTACTTTATCGAAAACTCGGTTAATAACGAAGATTATCATATGCATATCAAACTGGCGCCCAGGCCCAATATTTGGGCTGGCCTCGAGCTGGGCACTGGCGTGATAATTAATCCGATTACACCCGAATTTGCCGCTCGGTTGTACCGTGGTCAAATTAAATCAGGCGTTTACTCTAGGTTTTAATGATGGATAGTAAACCTGGTTTGACTGCGGATCAGGTTTTGGCCCGGCGCAAGCAGTTTGACTATAACGAAATACCAGATCGTCCACCCAAGAATATTTTAGTGGCTATTTGGGAGATTGTCTCGGAGCCGATGATTATGTTACTAATGATTACCGTCGGGCTGTATTTTATATTGGGCGATGTTGACGAAGCGCTACTGCTGCTGGCGTCGTTTATTGGTATTATCGGGATCGAATTGTATCAAGAATCGAAAACTGAGAAATCATTACAAGCGCTAAAACAATTATCCAGCCCAACCGCCGAAGTCATTCGTGGCGGCAAGGCCCAAACTGTACCAGGGCGAGAATTGGTGCCGGGTGATATCGTGTTGTTGGCCGAAGGTGGTCGAGTGCCGGCGGACGCCAAGTTATTAGTTGCCGAAAATCTGCGGGCCGACGAATCGATGATGACCGGCGAGTCGGTGCCGATCGATAAGCGGGCTGGCGATGGTGTGATGTCGGGAACTTTGTTGGTTAGTGGGCATGGGCGGGCGGAAGTGCTGGCGATTGGTGTCAGAACCGAAATGGGCAAGATCGGTGACTCTTTAACCTCGATTGATACTGAAAAAACGTTGTTGCAGAAGGAAGTTAATCGAGTAGTTAAAATAATTGCAGTTTTGGCGGTTAGCTTGTCGTTGATTTTGGCGCTGGCGATTTGGTTAACACGCGGCGAGCTGATACAGGGGCTGTTGTCGGGTTTGACGTTGGCGATCGCGATATTGCCTGAAGAATTTCCAGTAGTTTTGACGATATTTTTGACACTGGGGGCTTGGCGGCTGGCTCGCAATAATGTTTTGGCCCGTCGGGCGCACACGATCGAAACATTGGGCAGTGCGACCGTGCTGTGCGTTGACAAAACCGGTACGCTGACCGAAAACAAAATGGCGATTATCGCGACGATCGATGCTGACGGTAATCTGCACAACCAAATCGATGATACTGATGTGATTATCAAGTACGGTGTTTTGGCGTCGCAAGTTAATCCGTTCGATCCAATGGAACAGGCCTTTTTGACGGCCGGTGACCGATTGTTTAACGGTCTTGATAATATCTATAATTCCCAGGCTATTATTCGCGAATACCCGCTAGACGAACAATCGCTATCGGTGGCTCAGGTTTGGTCGGGCGACAAAAGCGATAACTTGGTCGCCTTAAAGGGTGCGCCCGAAACGGTTTTTGAGTTGTGTCATCTGCCCAAAAAACAGATTACCAATCTAAATCAGCAATCAAAACAACTAACCGATAAGGGCTTGCGAGTTTTGGCGGTGGCTCGGGCAAAGGCGGGGACCAAACTGCCTGACGACCGACATGATTTTGATTTTACGTTTTTGGGTTTGGTGGGATTGGCTGACCCGATTCGCTCGGAGGTGCCGGCGGCGATTAAACTATGCCACCAGGCTGGCATAAGGGTTGTTATGATCACTGGCGATCACCCCGAGACAGCACTGCATATTGCCAGTCAAATCGGCCTGGACCACGGTGCGGTTTTGACCGGTCCCGAATTTGAGACAATGTCGCCCAAGGATCGCCGAGCGGCGCTACGAACGGTAACGGTCTTTAGCCGTGTTACACCATCGCACAAATTGACGATTGTCCAGACCTTCAAGACGGCCGGCGAGGTAGTAGCGATGACCGGTGATGGCGTTAACGACGCGCCAGCGCTCAAGGCGGCGCACGTCGGTATTGCTATGGGTATGCGCGGAACAGATGTGGCACGCGAAGCTGCCAGTATTGTGCTGCTGGACGATAATTTTGCCTCGATCGTCAGTGGTATTCGTTTGGGTCGGCGGATTTATGATAATTTGCAAAAGGCCATGTCGTATATTATTGCGGTGCATTTGCCGATTGCGTTTATGTCGTTGGTGCCAGCGCTGGCGCATTGGCCGCTGATGTTAATTCCGGCCCATATTGTTTTTTTAGAGTTCATTATTGACCCCAGCAGTACAATTATTTTTGAAAACGAGAAAGAGTCGGCTGGCATTATGAAGCGACCACCACGAAAATTGGCTGAATCGATTTTTAATCGTCGGATGGTGATTACCAGTATCCTTAAAGGCTTGATCGTGTCGCTAATTATCGTCGCGGCTTTTAGGTGGCTGCTTGATCAGGGTTGGGATTTGGATAAAGCCAGAGGTATGACGTTCTTGATTATGGTCGTAGCTAACATAGGCTTGATAGTCGGTATCTCGGGGCGCCAAGCTTTGGCTGATATATTTCATCGTCAAAATATGGCGATGTTGATCATACTTTCAGTTGCCAGTATGTCACTACTAGCGGTCTTTGCGGTGCCGTTGCTGCGCGATCTGTTTTATTTTGCCGTGCTAACCCCAGTCGAGATAGCGGCTGGAATTGCGGTCGGCGCGGCTTCGATATTTGCTATAATACCACTAAAGATCGTAATTAATTGGTTGACCAGTAAAGGCGGTAATCGTGGCGCGCACATCTAGGCAATGGATCGAAGATACGGTGATATTGGCGCTGGTGATTGCGGCGGCTTGTTTGTATTTTGTTATGAACAATACCCCGACGGCGACGGTGCATATTTTGCGTTCGGTGATCGACGATCAAATCCCGCGTTTGCCAATTTTTACTGTTCCTTACCTGGCGTTTTTACCTTGGGTCTGGGCGACGGTGTCTTATGTTTGGTACAAAAATCGGTCATTTCGGCGCTTGGCGCTGGCCCTGATTATCGTCAATCTGCTGGCCTGTTTGACCTATGTTTTTTATCAAACGGCTGTGCCGCGGGACCCGGTACTGGGCGATGATTTGTTCTCTGGTATCCTTAAATACATCTATGGTCATGACAATATCTACGCCGGCTTTCCAAGTTTGCATGCGGCAATGTCGGCAACCATAGCGACCTATTTTGTCATCAAAAAAAGCCGCTGGACCTGGGCGTTCGTATCCATGGCGGCTTTGATTGTGGCGTCGACATTGCTGGTTAAACAACATTTTGTCGCTGACGCAGTGTCGGGCGTGACGTTGGGGGTAGTCGTGACTTACTTGTGTTTTAGACTTGATTTTAGAACTGTTGATAAATCTAAAACATGCGATCTTTAATAGACTGTTCGCTATCAAATTTAGCTTTATACTTCTCGATTAATGGAATGTCGTTCTGTATCCTTAATCGTTTGGCTATTTTTCTTGTGATACGCTCACGTTTCTTGACGGGCGTATCTTCTGGTAGATTAATATAATTATCTACAATAGCGACCGATTCGGTCCTATAAGAAGGTGTAGTATTGAGTTGTTTCGTAAAACTATGCTCTTTGTTTGGCGTGTCCATATTTATATATAGTATACCAAAATAGCACTGTAGTCAATAAGATGTCACTAAATAGTATTTAAGCTTTGTCTGTATGCGCTATAATCATATTATGAAGAAAAAGTTGTCGTGGTTTTTTGGGATATTGGCTTTTTTGCTGCTGGTTGGCCCACTTTTGATACCGGTGTCCAAACTTGAGGGTTTGGTGGATGCTCACTCGCTGGCGGACAGCGACAGCAAGTTTATTACGGTCGATGGCGTGGAGCTGCACTACAAGGATATCGGTAGTGGCGATCGGACATATATATTGTTTCATGGCTTTGGTGCCTCGACTTATTCTTGGCGGTCGGTGATGGAGCGGTTGTCGCAGACGGGGCGAGTGATTGCCTTTGATCGGCCGGGCTTTGGCTTGTCGGGCCGGCCAACAACTTGGGACAAGGTTAACCCATACAGCCCAGGCGAGCAGGTAGAGTTGACGATTGGCCTGATGGACGCCTTGGGTATCAGCCAGGCGGTGATGGTTGGCCATTCGGCCGGTGGAATCGTGGCCCTCAACACCGCCCTGCGCTATTACGAACGGGTGTCGGCGCTGGTTTTGGTGGACACACCAGTTTATGATAATGGTTTGATGCCAAAATGGGTGCTGTCGTTTATGAACACGCCACAGGCTAATCACGTCGGGCCATTGGCAGCACGTTGGCTGCAGGCGAATGGCGACGGTTTTTTGCGTAGTGCCTGGCACGACCCCAGCAAGATAACCAGCGATGTGTATGATGGATATAATCAACCCACCAAGATCAAAGATTGGGATACGGCACTGTGGAATGTAACCAAATCGACCTATTCGCTCGAGCCCGAGAAATATTTGGCGAATATAACGATGCCGACACTGGTGTTGTCGGGCAGTGATGACAAGATTGTGCCGATTAAAAACAGTCAGCGCTTGGCCGAGAATATCAAGGGGGCTCAGTTTGCGTCGATTGCCGATTCGGGCCATTTGCCGCAAGAAGAGCAGCCGGCCTTGTTTGCTGGCAAGCTCGAGGCTTACCTGTCCGAAGTCCGCAAATAATGGGCCTGTGATAAGCATAAGGTTTGTGTTAGAATTAAACTAACTTTACGGGGGTGTGGCGGCATGACTAATCAGCAATCTGCAAAACGACTTGTCGACCCGATTCAGACTTTGTCGGATTTGCCGGCGATTACTAGCGAGCCGCGCTATTCGGTCCGAGTGACGACGCTTGATCGGTTGTCGCCGACATTATTGAGCCTAACTTTTAATCGCCCGGATGGTTTTGGTTTTGAGGCGGGGCAGTTTGTTTGGTTGGTTTTGCCAAAGTTAACCAAGGTGGGCGGGGTAATTGATCGACGGATGTACGCTATTGCTTCGGCCACGGATGCGATCGGTGTGACGGTGCTGGTTGACTTGGACGATAGTAGTTATGCGTCGCTGCTAGCCAGCATGACAGTTGGCGCCAAAGTGGATTTGGTTGGGCCGGTTGGTTCGGTGTATGACATTTCGCCGTCTGGGGCGGTATTGATAGTCGACGGCGAATCGATTGCGCCGATGTTGTCGAACATGCGGTCCAAGGTGGTTGATGAATTAACGATTGCGATCTATAACCACAAAAAATTACCCGGCGCGATTGCCGAAGAGCTTAACTTGTTCGCCGGCAAGCACAATTACGATCTAAAATATATCAATAACTATCCCAAGAGATCTGATTTTAAATATTTAAAAAACGGCGATGATCGACCAGTTTATGTTTTTGGGGATCGTCAGTTTGTCGATCGGGCAGCCGAGGCGTTGATAGCTGGTGGGGTTAATGTGGGGCGAATAAATAGTCACGAAAACCAGATTGCCTTGGTTACTAACCGACGATTTGAGTACTTGGCTAGGCGTTTTATCGGTGGCAAACGTCTGGACCGAACCCAAACCTTTCCGAAGGTCTATGATGTGTTTGTTCAGGCCGCCCAGCATTCGCCAAATCTGACCGTGATTACCGATAATAACGGCTATATCATTTTTGCTAATCAGGCGGCCAGCGGACAGACTGGGTATTCTGATAATGAAATGTACGGACAGACCACATCGCTGTGGGGTGGTTTGATGCCACACGATTATTATCATGGTTTGATTGACCAATTGCGCCAGGGGCTGCCAATCAAGCGGACGGTGATTAATCGTCGGCGCGACGGCAGTATTTATGTCGCTATCCTCAATATCAGTGCGGTTTTTTATCGACAACAGGTCGTCGCCTATGTTTCGACCGAAGAAGATATCACCAATTTGTGGCGTAATGACAAGGCCAAGTCCGAAATAGTGTCGGTGGCGGCACATCAGCTGCGAACACCACTTTCGGCGATTAATTGGTTCTCTGAAACATTGATCAAAGGCGATTTTGGCAGTATGACGACCGATCAGGCTAATTACCTGCAACAAATTTATCAGGCCGATCAACATGCGGTCGAGCTGATTGATTCTTTGATGGATGTGGCGCGATTAGAATCGGGTACCGATGTAATTAACCCCGAGCCAACTGATTTGGTCGAGCTGACTAATCGTGAGATCAACGAACAATTGGTTAATGCTCATCAAAAACAGATTGATTTTCAGTTTTTG
>CAIOSL010000036.1 GCA_903861015.1 uncultured bacterium | reverse complement strand
GGTGGCAGTCCGCAAGGAAATAAACTCTTGAAAACTTGTTTTCAAAGATGTTTTTTCGGGGTCGCGGAACGTGACCAAGTCCCTCCTGGCCCTCCAAATAAATAGACTCTCAGAATGAGGGTTATTTTATTTGGAATGTTATAATAACCATATGTCCTTTCAAGCATATTTAGATAATATAGAAACTAAAACTGGTAAGACGCCCAAGGAACTTGTTGATTTGGCCCATGAAAAAGGCTTCGGTAAAGATAGCAAATCTGGCGAGATAATTGATTGGCTCAAGAAAGATTATGATTTAGGTCGTGGCCACGCAATGGCGTTAGTGACAGTTATAAAAAACGGCACGAAAATAAGCGACAAGCATGTTAATAGCGGCGGCGCTCACAGCGATGCCAGCAACGAATTACGACTTGACGGTATAAAAAATAGATAATAACCCGTGCTTATTATTTGTTATAATCAAACCAGCACAATAACCAAAGGAGTGTCTAGATGTTAGAGTTTACCACAATTAACTTATGGGCGGTCGCTGCGGTTTGGCTTGTTTATATGATCATTGGGGCATTTTGGTATTCACCCGCAGGGTTTGCCAAGCAATGGGCCAAATACACCGGTGTCGATATTATGAAAATACCAACACAAGAAGCGAATAGGGCAATAGGATTTGTCGCCTTGTCGGCCTTGCTGCAAGTTGTAACACTGGCGGTGGTTCTGAAATCATTAAATGTCGTTACGGTTTCGAATGGTTTATTGACCGCTATTGTTCTGTGGCTGGGGCTAACGACCGCCACCACTGTTGGCGTTACGATGTATTCTCGACGAAGTTGGAGGTACCTGTGGCTAAATAGCAGCTATTTTTTGTTGGTTATGTCGGTAGGATCGGTTATTTTGACGCTTTGGGCGTAGTTGAAAGGTAAGATCTAAAACAGTTTATTATGACAGATATAGACAAATACTTGAATAATGTTGACGCTGATCAGCGGGCGGAACTTGAGCGAATCAGGCAAATGATCAAATCGATTGTGCCCGAAGCCCAAGAGGTGATCTCGTACGGGATGCCGGTGTTTAAAGTTGACGGCAAATACTTGGTTGGGATTGCAGCGTTCAAGGGCCACATGAGTATCTTCCCTGGCGCCGCCCCGATTAAATCATTAGCCGACCGTTTAAGTGGCTTTAAATTATCAAAAGGCACAGTCCAGTTTACTTTAGAAAAAAGATTACCCGACGAAATTATTAAACAGATAGTAGATTATAGTTTGGCACGAATAAGAAAGTAGGGCGATTATGGAACAAAAAACAAATCGTCAACTAACATCGTATGCTTGGCATATTTAAGCGAATCGTCAAGGTACTGCGACCGACCGATGATTTGAATGTCGCCTTTGACTCGGGTGGCCGCAAAAAACCGACGATTGTTTTGTTGCATGGTATTGCGGCCACGTCAAAAACTTGGGATCCGCTGCTTTCACAGATAGATACTGGCAATTATCGAGTTATTGCATTGGATTTGTTGGGTTTTGGCCAGTCGCCCAAACCGGCCGGGTGCCAATATACGGCCGATGATCATGTGCTATATATACATCGAACTTTGAGGCATTTGAAGGTTCGTCGACCATTTAAAATTGTTGGCCATTCGATGGGTGCGATTATATCGGCCGATTATTGTGCGCGCTACCCGAAAGACATTAAGGCGGCCTACTTGTTGAGTTTGCCGCTATACATCAAAGACCCTGGTTTGCACACTAACTTTTCGCGCACCCACACCGACCTGTATCTGAATGCCTATAACTTTTTGATGCAAAACAAAAAGTTTACGATTTTAAACTCCCAACGCCTCCGTAAGTTGTTAAATATTAATGATGGTGTTGATGTCACCGAAGAAACATGGGATAGCTTCAGGCTGTCGCTCCAACACACAATTATCGACCAAAATACTTATGACAATATCAAGAATTCAATCGTACCAATTCACATTATATACGGCAGTTTGGACGAGTTTTTGGTCCAAGAAAGCGTCGATAAAATGCGCGATTTTAGTCACGTCGATATTGTAAAGTTGGCGGTTGTCGATCATCTGCTAGGCAAAAAGTTTGCCAAAGCCGTAGCCCGGGAAATAGTCAAGGAGGATTAGGCGATTGGTTGCGCACAGATATTAAAAAGATGTTATTATTAATCACAGACAAGACGATAAAAATCTACATTTGAATTAGGAAAAGCACAGTAATTAATCATGATCCACAACAAGCAATTAGGCGTTAATGGTCAACAGTTAAGTGCCCAGCTGGTTGCCGCTAGGCAAGCGCTAGTCGACAACAGCGATGGTCAAAAAATCGATGTTCCTGGAGTTGGTCGTGAGGTTTCGGCCGTTTACGAACAGCTGCGTAATGCAGCCGAGTATGCCCAAGAGCACTTGTTGATCCAACGGGCGATACGTCGTTTTTATGTTCGCAACTTGTCGTTCTTTACTCATTCACATGTCGATCCCAAGGTTGTTGCTAAAGAGTTAATAATTGAATTGATTCAGGCGGCATATATCGAAAACGGCTCGCAGCCGATCGAAGTTGTCGATCAGCTGGCCGAGATAATCAGTCAAAATTACGACAATTACTGGCGGTTAAAAGAGGCTGGCGTCAAACATGGAGTTGCCCAAAGTTGGATGCTGGACGTCTTGTCGGTTGGCAGCGAGCGGTTAATAACGCCTAATGCGATTCAAGAGGTATTTGTTCAATTTGCTTACCGCCATTATTCGACCGTCTTGAACAAAGAAATGTTTGTTCGGTCGGGTGACACCGAGGCCAACTACGAGGCCAGCCTGTATGTTTCGATCTATCGATCATTGTTTAAAACAGATATTTCAAGTGTGCGCTATGACATGCAAAAACTGTATGCCGTCAGTGACGCCAATATTACCGAATACATCAAGTTTCAAGAGAACATCGACAAGATATTTGAGTCCGATCTGACCGACAAAATCACTCACTATATCAACAAATACGGTGCGCCACTGAGAGTGCTTAAGAACCTGGTCTTGAACGACGACAGCGTGGGCGAGATTTTGCACCACAAAGACCGTTTTTTGGCCGCCTATGTTGCCCAGATTGGCAAGGAATACCGCGAAGCTCGTCGCAAACTTAACGAGGGCCTATTCAAGAGCATCGTCTTCTTGCTGATCACCAAGACAATTATCGGTGTCGCAATCGAAGTGCCGTACGATATCGTGATCACCGGATCGATCATATACCTGCCACTAATCGTTAATTTGTTGTCACCGGTGGTCTATATGGTTGCCCTCAGATTAGGCCTTAAATTGCCGAGTGCTGCCAACACCCGCGCAATGCAGCAATATGTCGACAATATGCTTTACGGCGAGGTTAGCCAAGTTAATGTCTATCACAAAATCGAGAAAAAAACTTATCCAGTTGGTTTTCGAATTGCCTTTATCGTTCTGTCGCTGCTAATATTTGGAGAAGTCACTAATCTGTTGATTCAGTTGCAATTCAATATCGTCCAGGGCGGTATATTCTTTATCTTCTTTGCGACGGCTAACTTCTTGGGCTTTAGGTTGTCACGTATTGTTCGCGAACTAGAGCTAGTAACTAACCGCACCGGCTTGTTGGCGGCGCTGCGAGATTTCTTGTATATGCCGTTTATTTTGTTGGGGCAATGGTTGTCCGAGAAATACAAGCAGGTCAATATCGTAGCTTTGGTTTTGGATACAATTATCGAGATGCCATTAAAAACGGTCCTCCGCCTGATTAGGCAGTGGACCGAATTTATTAACGAACGCCGCGACGAGATCTAATCTATCTATAGTCGCCAGCGGTGTCTTGAGGTAATACCGTTGTGGTATCGATTTCAGCTTGCCATTTCCAGTTCTCGATTTCGGGCATGTCGATGCCGTAATCTTTGATGTATTGGAGGTTCTCGGCCAACTTACCCTCGTACTTGGATACGATTTCGCCCGCTTGTGCGTGCGAGATTCGGTTCATGTGGGCCAACTTCTTGAATATAGCGATAATCAAATCGTATCGACTAGTCTTGTTGCGTGCCTGCATGTCGAATGGTGTTGTCGTGCTGCCAGATTCGATATAGCCGCGGACGTCAAACCTTAGGTCGTTAGTCTCGTAGTTAAACAATATCGCCTTGATAGTCTCTGGGTAACCGTGAAAGTCGCAAATGACTGGTTTGTCGGCTGTAAAGAAGTGGTCGAATTCGTCTTGGCCAATATGGTTTTGGCCTTGACCAAATCCACGGGCAGTCAGCGAACTGACGTTGACAAATCGTAATCGAATCTCGGGGTATTCACGTTTAGCTAGGTCGATTGCAGCGATGACTTCTTTGGTCATGTAATCGCCGACTCCAACCATAACTACGTCAGGGTTTGCATCGCTGGCAAAGTCCCAAATCATGATACCCTTGTTGATTTGTTGGCGCGCTTGATCGATCGTCAACCATTGAGGCTCGTCGGTCTTGCCGGCAGCAACTGCGTTGATTTGGCGAGTACTGGAAAGCATTTTTTCCATCGCAACCAGTGTAGTGTTGACGTCTGCAGGGAAGTAGACATCAACAAAGTCGGCGTGTCGGCGCAAGACATCATCGATAAAGCCAGGGTTTTGATGGCTGAGGCCGTTATGATCTTGGCGCCAGGCTGAACTGGTCAAAATATAGTTGAGCGAAGGAAATGCGCCGCGCCAAGGAAATTCATTGGCGTGTTTTAGAAACTTGCCGTACTGGTCGGTCATGCTAGAGATAACTTGGATAAAGGCCTCGTAGCTGGCGAATACCGAGTGGCGGCCAGTGATGGTATACCCCTGGGCTAGGCCTTGCAGGTTGTGTTCGCTGAGCATTTCCATTACGCGTCCGTCGGTCTTCATATCCATATCCCATGACTCTTGTGGCCAGACCCATCCTCTGGAGGTTGCCTCAAAGACGGCGTCGAGTTTATTAGAATAGGTTTCGTCAGGTGACATCATGCGGAAGTTGCGGTTCTCTGCGTTCAAATCAAAGACTTCTTTGAGGTATCTGCCGGTTTGGACCATGCTGCTGCCCAATTTCTTGCCTGGTTCTGACACCTCGGCAGCATAACTTTCGACATTAGGCAGATTGAGGGGTTTATAGACTGGACTGCCACCTAGGGCGTGTGGGCTCATACCCATGCGTTGGTGTTTTTCGGGCAAAATATTGTTAATAAAGTCGCCAAAACCATGTTCTCGGTCGAATAATTCGTCAATCTTGTATGATCGCAGCCATTCTTCCAGTAGTCGCAGCTGTTCTGGGTTGGTTTTAGCCTCGGCCAAGACAACTTGGTGCGACAAACAGTTGCCTTCAACTTTTTTGCCGTCCAGTTCTTTGACGCCACCCCAACCCTTGATTGTGCGCATGACTATCATAGGCAGTTTTGGCGCAACTATATTGTCTGGAGATTTTTTGATTGACCAGATTAACTCGTGGGCCCAGTCAAGTGCTGCTTCCATTTGCTCATCGATGTTATCACCGCTAACAATGCGCGGAGTATAACCATAGCCCGTAAATAGCGCGGTCAGCTCTTCGTCGCTCATGCGGCCATAAACCGTCGGCGCTGAAATTTTGTAACCATTTAAGTGTAGTATTGGCAGGACCGTACCGTTGGTTTTTGGGTCAATAATTTTGTTGATGTGCCATGCCGCTGACGATGGGCCGGTTTCGTTCTCGCCGTCACCAACCAAACATGCGACGATCATGTTGGGGTTATCGAGGGCAGCACCATAAGAAGTTGATAGCGAATAACCGAGTTCGCCACCTTCAAGGATTACGCCTGGAGTACCAGGGTTAGAGTGGCTAGGGAAGCCATATGGCCAGCTAAAGCCACGGCAAATGTATTCGATACCCTCGTAAGTATGAGTAGCCTGAGGGTAGAATTCTTGCAGTGATCCTTCGAGGAACAAGTTAGCCTGAAGTGCCGGAAAGGCGTGTCCTGGCCCTAAAACAAACATTGTTTCTTGGCCATATTTTTTGATCATTTGGTTCAAGTGGGCATAGGCAAAGTTGACGCCTGGCCCTGAACCCCAGTGTCCCAATATTCTTGACTTTACATCGTCAAAAGTTAAGGGACGCTCCAACAAGAAGTTGTCTTGGAGGAATAGTTGCGCCGCTGTTAAATAATCCGCTACTCGTCGAAACTTCTCTAAATCGGTTATTTTTTCGTTCATACTTATGCTTATTGTATATCAGTTGTTTGTTAATGTACAACACTTATGTTCGCCATTTTTTGGGTTTTTTGTTAAGCTATAGATTAATGAAGATTTTAGACGGTTTAGAATTAGCTGGCTACATCAAAGCGCGTCAATTAAAGCAAGTTCGAGCGCTGCGTCAGTCGTGGCGAGTCATTCCACGTTTGGCGATTGTTCGCACCGGTGACAACCCAGTTATCGACACCTATGTTCGTCTGAAACAAAACTACGGCAAGGATATTTTGGTCGAGGTGGACGTCTATACGCCAAACGCTGACGAATTGTTGTCGCAAATCGAAAAACTCAATAATGACGAGTCGGTCCACGGAATAATAATTCAATTGCCACTGATATACCCCGAACTAACCGACCAGGCTGTGAATGCGGTTGTGGCCAGCAAAGATGTTGATGGTTTGGGCAAAAACCCTGGTTTTATACCGGCGACCGCTATGGCTATCGACTGGCTGCTGGTTGGATATAATGTCGAACTGACTAACAAAAAAATCGTCATCGTTGGCAATGGTCGTTTGGTTGGTGCGCCGCTATCACGAATTTGGAAGAGCTCGGGGCTGGACGTAACAGTTTGCGACAGCTCGACCGTTGACTTGCCCGGGGCCGTTGCCTCGGCGCAGGTTGTTGTGACCGCCACTGGCGTTCCGGGTTTGATTAGTTCGGACATGGTTCAGCCAAATGCGGTGGTGGTTGATGCGGGCACGGCGGCCGAACACGGTAAGATCGTTGGTGACTTGGCGGCCGATGTTCGCGATCGACGCGACCTAACAATTACGCCAATCAAAGGCGGTGTTGGGCCATTAACAGTCGTGGCGTTATTTGACAATGTCATAACCGCCGCTCGCCGAATCGCCGACATCAAAGGTCAGCAAGATCTGCCGACTAAATCAATCTGATTATTCTGGTAAATGCAACGCTTCTTTAACACGCTGCACGACCTGGCGTGGGGTCAGGTTGGCTTTGACGACATAGCTGTGAATGCCCATGGCGCGCAGTTGTTGTGGCGACTCTTCCTCGCCCAGGTTGGTCAATATAATAACGGGGATGTTTTTGCCCCATTCTGAACGCCTAATTATATCCAGGGCTTCGACGCCGTTCATTTCGGGCATTTGCAGGTCTAACAGGATAATATCGGGCAAAAAGGTCTCAACCATGGCAACGCCGCGCTGGCCGTTATTGGCCAATTGAACGTCAAAACCGTCTGACTCGAACTTCATACGGTACATTTGG
>CAIOSL010000035.1 GCA_903861015.1 uncultured bacterium | reverse complement strand
TAACGATGTACGACACTGTGTATATCTGGGCATCTGATGCACCGGCGCCACCATTAGCACTATCAGCTACGACATCACCTGAATTATATTTGAAGTTGTCGACGGTTTCATATCCCGATGTTGGTTTCGCTTCGCCTTTTAACGTCGTTCCGTTAGCGGCCGGAGAAACTTCAGCACCAACAGCAACGGTCGATACGGCTGTAGTGTTGGCCTTTAGATTCATGCCGAACTGACTGGCGCCGTGGATAATTGTGCCGGAGGTAGTCATGGGTACCACTTGGTTGGCACCGGAAGTTAGCGTGTTGCCGTTGACGGTAATGACATAGCCAAACCCAGCATTGGTCGTGGCTGCCATTTGCGAGGTGGCAGTTGCGGTATCGGTTGGCGAGAATAGTTGATTAAAAGTTATAGATCCAGATGTTGCATTAGGGCAGTCAGGCACGCCACCTAACAGTGGTATCTCGGCGCCAGTACAGAAGACTAGTGACTCTGGCATCGTACCGGTTAGCTGGATTGGGATTGCGGTACTGGCGGTTACCGTACCGGCATCAATTGATGAACCGGTTGTGTTGGTGCTGGCGAAAGTTGCAATACGAACAAAGAAAGTCACATTGATGTCGGTTGGGTTGGTTATATTGCCAAGGCGGTAGGTTGCAACCGTGTTTACGCCAACCATTGATGCTGTGCGGTGCACGAAAGGTGAGCCATTGGTGCTGTGGTCAATTGTATTACCGGTAACGCCAGTTTCGTTAACTAAGGTTGCGGCGGTTGTATCTAGACCGGTCGGTGTGGTGCATATACCGGCCGCCAAAGTACAGTATAGGAATCTGATTGATCCGACGTTACTGCCGCCGGGTATGGTAAATGTAAAGAAGTGTTTGACGACACCACCCGGTTTAGATCCACCATCAGATGCACCTGCCTCAAGAGTTAAGCTGCGGGTAGTTATCTGCGCCGCCTGAGCGTCACTTATAGGCATAAATACTTGAGCAACAAGACCCAATAGCAATACAAAGGCGACAGTGACCCTTTGAATTTTTATTTTTTTGTTGCTCATTTTTTTGTTTTTTACTCTTTAGTTTTTTGTTTTTAATGATCGTTTGAATTTATAGTAGCATATAGCATATTAGGGTGTCAACGGGTATTTGAAAAATCGTTATTTTTTGTCAATACCTTGACAACAAAATTAGTTGCCTGGGGCAGTCATAAGCGTTATACTTGGTGTAATAAACCGAGGTTAGTAATGGATAATTCCCCAAGTCCTGATGTAAAAAATAAATCAGTCGAACCACCCAAACCTGAGGTTTTAAAACCGCAAGTTGCCGACAATATTACCGCCAGTGATGTGGCGGCGGGTTTGGTTGTGCCCAAGATTCCGCTGCGGCCACGCAGTTATACTCATCGGCCCAGCCACAAGGCGACTTTTATTGGCGCTGGATTGGTTATTGTATTTTTGGCGATTAATATTGTTGTGGTTATATTTTTTATTAATAACCAAAACGGCGGTACCGGCACGACGGCCACCGGCACTACCAACAAGTCCGAAGTTACGATCAGTGCCGATGTCCTGGATACGGTTGGAGTCAGTCGCAGTACGGTCGGCAGCTCGGGCGTAGAGTTAAAGATTAACCCGAATACTAGTTTTGGCGGAACTGTAAATGTTGGTGGCGACGTCAGTATCGCTGGGCAAACCAAACTAAACGGCAAATTGACCGGTGTCGACGCCACGATCACCAAGTTAGACGCCGGTGATACGTCGCTGACCCAGCTGAATGTTAATGGTGATGCCACGATATCGACGGTTAACCTACGCAAAGATTTGAATGTTGTCGGGGCAACCAGGTTGCAGGGGCTGGTTACTATGACGCAATTGTTGACAGTTAATAATAACGTCAACATATCGGGCAACGTAGCGGTGGGTGGTACTTTGTCGGTTAGGGCTTTTGAGGCCAACAGCTTAATATCCGACACTACTCTTACGGTTGGTGGTCATTTTTTGACCAGAGGTTTGGGGCCATCAATCACCCCAGGGTCATCGCTGGGGTCGAACGGTACGGTGTCGATCGGTGGTAATGATGTTGCCGGAACAATTGCGGTTAATATCGGTGTTGGCGGCGGCGGTGGGATATTGGGACGAGTGACTTTTAACAGTGCTTATTCCTCGACTCCGCACGTAGTAGTATCCGCGGCCAGCAGTGGCGTTAACGGGCTGTATGCCACCAGAACCAGTACGGGGTTTGTCTTGGGGGTTAATGGCAGTTTGGCGGCTGGTGGGTATGTGTTTGACTATATCGTCATGCAATAAAGGCTAATGATATTATCTACATGTTGACAAATAACATGACCACATCGTCGCGCACGGTGGCAATACCGTTGCTGATAACAAAGCTAACTGGTTCGTCCCTGGCCTCGATAAACACCTCGCAGGGACTGAGGATTGAAAAAAAGTCGGCATGCCCCGGCAAAATATCAAATGGCCCGACTCGGTTTAGGGCAGTAACCGCCACCGCGTAACCTTCGTAATATATCTTGAACGGACCGCGGGCGATGACGTATAACTGGTCAATACTTTTGATTGGTGTTGCCATAAAATATACTTAGAAATCTAAGCTTCTTCCTCTTCTGTGACTTTACCTTCTAGAATCTCTTCGATACCATCAAGGGTTTGCTTGATAGTAAAGTACTCGCCTGGTCGGCCGTTAAAACGCTCGGCCACCGAGAAGTCTTGGGTAAAGAACTGAACTAGTTTTTTGGCGTTTTGGTAGTCAGATCGATCGGCTGGCGACAACTCGCTTTCGCCAACGATGGCGATAATGTTCTTGAGCGAATCGTATTTTTGCATAATCGCCTGGACTTTGGTTGCCAATTGGTAATGGCGCTCGCCAACGATTTGCGGTGTTAGTAGTGACGAGGTAGTTTTGAGTAGGTCGACGGCTGGGCGAACGCCGGTTTCGGCGACGGCGCGCGACAAGACCAAGACCGAGTCGAGCTGCTGCGAAATAGCCTGAACGGCTGGGTCGGAAAGGTCATCGGCAGGGATGTAAACGGCCTGAACCGATGTGATTGACCCCTTGTCGGTCGAACTTAATCGGTCTTGCAGACGACGTAGTTCGGAAAAAACAGTTGCCGAATAACCACCTTCGGATGGGATCAAGCCAAGGTTGGTCGAAATCTCGGTCAAGGCCTGGATATGACGATAAATGTTGTCGACGAAGAACAGAATGTCGCGGCCTTCGGCGTCACGGAAATACTCGGCCGCAGTGGCTGCCGCCGCGCCGACCATCGAACGAATAGCTGGCGTCGAGTCCATCTGGCCAAAGAACATGACGGTGTTTTTGAGAACATCGGTTTCTTTGAGGGTTTGGTAAAGTTCGTTACCTTCACGAATACGCTCACCAACGCCGCAATAGATTGACAAGCTTTTTTCGCTACGCGTAACGTTGTGAATTAGCTCCATCGTTAGGACGGTTTTGCCGACGCCTGCGCCCCCGACAATACCGATCTTTCGGCCCTTGACGAACGGGGTTAAAAAGTCGATAACTTTTAGGCCGGTTTCAAGTAGCTCGAGTTTTTGAGTTTTGCGGTAGCTTTTAGTGCCGGTTGGCTCGCTGATAACACGACGATTTTCGTTAATTTCGGGGCCTTTGTCGAGGGGTTGACCTAGGGCGTTAAAGACGCGACCAAGGGTTTTGGGGCCGACCGGAATAGTGACTTTGGTGTGGCTGCGATAAACAACCTGCCCGCATTGCAACCCGGGTGTATTGTTGAGGTTGATACAAACGACGGTATTTGGTTTAAAGAAGCTAACCTCCAAAAAGACATCGGTGTGACCTTCGACGACCAATAGCTCTTTAAATTCAGGACGTTCGCCGGTAACTTCGATCTCGACCATTAATCCCCGTAGTGATTTGATCGATCCAACTTTTTCATCGGTAATTTGTTTGGTGTGGCTTTTCATCTGTTTCCTCCTGAACGGCGTTTTTTCTTAAGGCTAATCATCACTTCGCGTAAACGGCGGTCGCTCTCGGATCTTTTGGAACGGTGAAATTCCAAAAAAAAGCCGCCCAGTAGCAAGATAGCGCGTTTTTTGGCGACGGCCATGGCGTTAAAGCGGCTGGCGGCCTGGGCCAGGCTGGATTCCAAAATTGCTTGGCTGAGAGCCAGCGTCATCATGGTGATCTCCATTTGATCGGCGATGTCGTCGAGTGACGGCTCAAAAATAGTGTTAGTATCGGTGATAATATCGACATTGGCGTCTTGGCTCATGTTTTGGATACTAGAGATAAGGTCGATTGATTTAATGACCTGAACCCCCAGCGAGACGTATTCTTCGTAATAAACAACGATTTTGTCGTATGGCAACACGGCCTCGATAACTGGTGTGACGTCGATATAGCGGTCGGATTCGGGCACCTGGAAAAATCGGATAAACGGAATGCCACGCTCTTTGAGTTGGTTGGCGCCGTGAGTACCCAGCACGATAATATCGGTTGTGGCACGGTCGTAATCTTTTTGCATAATTTCGATAAGGCGTTGGTCGATGTCACCGCTAAGGCCGGCTTCGCCCGAGATCAAAACGAAGACGCGCGTAATCTTGTCTTTGTCACCGGCCAGGCCGCTGCGGTTGGTGATCCTGGTGCGCGGATCGATGCGGATCGAGCTGTAGCGCTGCCATAATAGTTGAAAGAATTCTTGCGATAGTGTGGCTTTGTTTTTGACTTTGGCCACCTGGATACTGGCGAGGCTTTCAAAGACGCCCGTTAGGTCCTGGACGGTTGTGATCTCTTGAGAGTCTTTCTCGATCAAACTGGCCCTACGCATTGGTCTGGGCCTCGGTATTATTATCGGCGGTTGGTTCGGCTACTGGCGTATTGGCTGCCGGCACAACAGTGTATTTTTTGAGCAGCTCGGCTTCGAGGTCGTCAAATTCTTTATCTTCTGTGATCTTGGTTTTAACTTCTTTAACGGCGGCTTTAAGTCCGGTAATGTCTAACTCGACCTCGCCACCACTTAACAGAATAGTCTCCATAATCAGCTGCTGCTCGACCATCGAGTGCAGCTCCTCGGGCGGTTGCTGTAAAGCCTGGTAGATGTATTTGCCAAGGTTAAGGTCGATAGTTGTTTCGTGAGATAACTGCGAGCTAAAGTGCGAGAACTCTTCGGCCTGGTGGTATTTGGCCAGGGTTTTAAACAGGGTTGTCGACATGCGTTTTTGACGATTGGTTTGGGCCTGGCCACCAACACGCGACACCGACAAACCAGCTTTGACGGCCGGGCGAATGCCCTCGCGAAAAACACCCAGGTCAAAGACGATCTGGCCATCGGTGATTGACATAATACTGGTCGGCAGGTAGGCAGTAATATCGTCACTGGGGGTAAGAACGACCGGCAGGGCGGTTAAGGTTTTGTCGGTGGTAAGTAGCTTGCCGGCGCGCTCAAGCAAACTCGAGTGAGCATAAAAGATATCGCCAGGGTACGAGTCGCGGCCCGGGTCAACCTCTTGTAACAGCGACAACTGGCGGTAGGCTTCGGCGTGGCTGCTGAGGTCGTCATAGATAATAATCACGTCTTCTTTGTCGTGCCAAAGGTATTCGGCCATCGCGCAGGCGGCGTAGGGCGCCAGATAAGATTGGGTAAGAGAATCAAAAATATCAGCCAGTACCACAATGGTGTGGTCCATAGCGCCCGAATCGCGCAGGCCGGCTAGTAATTGTTCGATGTCGACTTTGCGCTTGCCGATCAAAACATAAACCACGATTCGATTAGTGCCGGCCTGGTTGGCGCTTAACTGACTCAAGAACGTACTTTTGCCGGATTTGCTGTCGCCCAAGACGGCGATACGCTGCCCCAAAACCACTGGAAAGAAAGCGTCGACAGCGGTGACACCACTAACGACTTGCTCGTTTAGCATACTACGGTCCATAATACCCGGTGCCAGATTAAAGATGCCCGACGAGGCGGTGGTTTTGATCGGCCCCTTGCCGTCAAGGGGTTTGCCCATTGGTGATACAACGCGACCGATCAGTTTGCGCCCAACCGGAACGGCTAGCTGCTCGCTTTCGACGACTACCAGGGTCCCCAGGGACATGTTCTCGGAGTCGATGTTAAACAAGATTACTTTGTCGCCATAGGCTTCGCGCACCAGGCCGTGTTGGCCATCCTCGAACAACACCAGAGCCCCTAATTGGACACCCTCTAGGCCTTTAACTTCGATAATAAAGCTGTTAACGCCAACAACCTCGCCGGTCAAATTGTCGGCTTCGACTAATCGTTGAAAAGTGGTGTTATCAAACATGGCGCAGTGCCTCCGGGAAGTTGTGGCGGTTGGCTAGGATTTGACGACGGAACGACCAATCATACACGTGACTGCCGATTCGCACCACCATACCGCCCAGTAATATCGAATTAAATTGGAAGTTAATCAAGGTATCGGGGGCGATATTTTGTCGAAACCAACCAACCAAAGTCTTTTTGACGCCGACTGACGCCGGGGCAGCCAGAGTGATGGTAATCATCGGTGCGGTTTTGCGGTAATTTTCGAGAATTTTGATCAGACTGTCTAAACTGGTACTGCTGAGTGGTTGTTGGGTGCGCCAAAACCTGATCAGTTCGGTCGTAGCCGGCGAGACAACTGGTGGTTCGGCGGCTTTTTTGGCACCGGCGCGTCTTTTGATGGCTTCGTGAGTAAACCAGCTGGTAAAAACGTGAACCTCTTGAATTAGGGACGATAAATCCTGCGAAGAGGCGACGCTGTCGGGCAGTTTAAATTTCATCGCTGATTTCCTTTTTTATCTCGGCCTTGTGCTTTTCAAGCATCGACGTCAGATAGGCGGTTTGGGCACCAAGGTCAATGTTGTTTTGTAATGTGTCGGTTAGGAAAGAGGCGACGGCATCAGATAACTTGGTGTCGATTTGGCTGATTAATTGTTTTTTGCGCTCATCAATCTCGGCCTTTAGTTTGGCTTCCATTTCGGTTTGTTGTTGATCTAGCTTGGCGTTAATATCGGCTTGATGTTTGGCGATTTCGGTCTGGGCACCACTAATACCTTTTTCGGTTTGGCGACGCAACTCGTCGAGCTTGTCGTGGTAGCGTTTCATCTCGGTATTAACAATCTCGGTGCCTAATTTGTCGAGCTTTTTGTTCAGTTTGCCAGTCGTGCTGTTTAGTTCGCGCTGCAGTTCGGCGGCCGAGCGGTTCAGGACGGCCTGAAACTTGGCCTGCGAGATCAGTAATATTTTCTCACGGATTGCGGGCGGCAAGCGATCGGGCTTGTTAACAATTGGTTTGGGTTTGTCGGGCTCGTCGGTTACTGGGGGTTGTTGCGGTTTAAAATAGGCATAGGCGTGTCGAAAAGCAATCGCAGCCAAGATACCGATAAAAAAGACGTTGGCGAGTATGAATATTTGGAGGGGGGTTATTTGCATAGCGTTAGATCCTCGTTAATACCAGATAAATTGCCGTAATACCGACTGCCAAGATCAAAATC
>CAIOSL010000034.1 GCA_903861015.1 uncultured bacterium | reverse complement strand
TCCTTTTAGTTCGGCAGCGACGTCAAAGTGCTTCCAATCAAGATTGCCACACCACATAACGACACCATCTTGGATGACGCCCGGGATGGCTACGACTATGCATCCAATCACGGTAGCTATCGAGAGATTCATCAATTAATGTTTGGGAAATAGCCAGATTGTATTGTGGAGCGATCTGTAAAGCTTTATCCCAGGCCTGACTTTCAATTGCAACTAACTGTATGTCACGTGCATATTGACGATGACCCAAGAGAGCGTGAGATAGCTCGTGGAGTAGAAATGGATAGTCTTCGACCTCCATGGATTCTCTGTAATAGATAGTGCTATTTGAAGGTGACCAGTAAAAATCATCACTGGCTTCGAACTGTAGCTCGGGATGGCTAGACTTTATTTGTTCGAGGATGGAAATTGTCGATCGCATAATAATAACATCCGTAAATAACTGCTAGTTCTGGATATTTGGCTTGAACAAAAGGTGGGCAAGGAATATGGTCGGGCAATTTCTCTTTTAGGATGTTTTGTAGTTGTTCGCCGTATTGACTGAAATATGTACCAATGCTGCCGCCTATGATGACTATATCTGGTTGGAGGATTGGTATTACGGCTAAAAAGCCCCGGCTAATTCTATCGGCGATTTGATTCCAGGTGTGTTTGCTGGTTATTTCGCTGGCATATTTGCCGTAGGTTTTATAGATGGCCTTGCCAGATGCAAAACTTTCCCATTGCCGTACGACACCATCGTATTCAATCAGGGCGTGGCCAGCTTCGCTGTTGCGAAGTGCAGGGTGAATATGTCCATCGATTATAATACCAGCGCCGATGCCGGTGCTGACAGTTACGTAAAGCGATTGAGCTGGGATGGTTTTCAAAAATCTAGTTTCGGATAGACCGGCTAGCTTGGCGTCGTTCTCGACAAATATTGGTGTCTGGCCGAGCGCTCCTTTTAGTTCGGCAGCGACGTCAAAGTGCTTCCAATCAAGATTGCCACACCACATAACGACACCATCTTGGATGACGCCCGGGATGGCTACGACTATCGCATCGACTGATTGTCCAGAATAGGTTTCGGCAATCGTCGAGCGCAGGACTTTTATGTATTCTTTGGAGTCGGGCGGTGTTGGGAATTTGATTTGTGATCCCAGAATGCCGTTTTTGTTAAAGCTTGCAACTAATGTTTTTGTTCCGCCAGTATCTACTGCTACTATCATAGTTTAATTCTAACACATCATTAGTGAGTTGATTTTTTATAGATGTAATATCATAATTGACTACAGATTGAGAGGTTTGTGTGAGTAGAGTTTTGAGACCCAATCCTGGCAGTTCAGTTTTTAATTTTATTGTCGTTATGATAGTGTCGTTGGCTGTTTTGGGCGGTTCGATTTTTGTTGTTAGAAATCGTAGCGAGCAAGCGCGGCGTGATCAGGCGATTGCTACGACTAGTCAACAAACAACCGACCAATCCGAGTCGACTGATTCTAGCCAGGGTACGGCTAAGGATTCTGACAACGCCCAGTCTGAGACCGTAGCGGTGCCCGAGGTTTTACCGACAACTGGTATGAGCCAAGTTATTGGGCAGTCGATTGGAATCTATGCTCTGGTTTTTGCATTGGCGGAATACTTAATTTCTAACCGTATGACTAGACGGGACGTCAGATCGATTTAATATTGCATACTAGATACAGTTCTTTGACTTGTGTCTATATCTGATGTACAATAATAGGTAGTCTCGGGTCATTATATTAATTTGGCTCGGAAAATATTAATTTAAGGAAGGAGTCTGAATAAGACTTATGGCAAAAGCCACAACAATGGATGAATTGCTCGCTGCCGAAGGCGACAGTGTCAAGCAATTAACAGTCGGCGAACCAGTCGTCGGTACAGTATTATCAATTCGTAAACACGAGGTCTTGGTTGACCTGGGTGCTCAAGGTGTCGGCCTGGTTCCACGTCGAGAAGTGGGTTTTTATCGAAACCTAAATATTGGCGATGAGGTTATGGCAAGCATCGTTGAGACTGAGCTCGACAACGGCTACTCGCTGCTTTCACTTCGCAAGGCAGTTAAGGATCGCGGTTGGGACGAAGTTCTAGCGACAATGGAATCCGGAAAAATAATCGAGGTTTCTCCATACGACGCTAACCGCGGCGGTTTGTTGGTCGAATACGATGGTGTACGTGGCTTCTTGCCTGTATCACAATTGTCAGCCGAACATTACCCACGAGTTGGTGGCAGTGATAAGGATGAGATCTTGCAACGTCTCAATGCTTTGATTGGCAAAAAGCTTGCAGTTCGAATCTTGGATTGTGACCGCAAGTCGAACAAGCTTATCTTTAGCGAAAAAGAAGCTATTAAAGATGGTTTAGCTGCAAGGTTTGAGAAATTGGCAGTTGGCGACAAGGTTAAGGGAGTCGTAACTGGAGTCGTTGACTTTGGTGTCTTTGTTAACGTTGAAGGTATCGAAGGCCTAGTTCACATCAGCGAGATCAGCTGGGAACGCGTCAGTAATCCATCTGATTATGTTAAGGTTGGCGATACTATCGAAACCAAAATTATCGCTATCGACAAAGATCGCTTGAGCCTAAGTATCAAGCAATTAACTGAGGACCCATGGATGGCCGAAGTTGATCAGTTTAAGTCGGGCGACAATGTAGAGGGTATGATCACTCGAATCACTCCATTTGGTGCATTCGTACAAATTAGCCCATCCGTAGAAGCCTTGGTGCATGTTAGCGAACTGGGCAGCGGTGATGATGTGGATCCTGAAAAAGTATTCACTTTGAATGAGCGAAAGGCGTTTGTGGTTTTGGATATCGAAAAAGAAAGCCGCAAAATTTCTCTTAGCTTACCTGGCAAGACAAAAAAATAACACCTCAAAATAACCCCCGGGGTTAGAAAGGAGCTTACGAAATGGCTGATAAGGTTATATATATTGCCGATTCAATTACCGTAGGTGAACTTGCTGAAAAGCTTAATCTACCCGTAACTAATGTAATTGGCGAACTATTTAAAAATGGTATCGTCGCTACAATTAATCAACGTATCGATTTCGAGACGGCTACGATTATCATTGAAGAATTGGGCCTTTCGAATGTTGAGCTGCGCAAAAAAGAGACATCGTCTCTTAGCGCACGCAAGGAGCACCAGCTATCCGATAAAGCGGTCACTAGGCCGCCTATCGTAGCGGTTATGGGTCATGTCGATCACGGCAAAACCAGTTTGCTAGATGCTATTTTGAAAACCAAAGTAGTGGCAGGCGAGGCTGGTGGTATTACCCAACACATTAGTGCTTATCAAACGGTCCGTAATGGCCGTTCGATAACCCTCCTTGATACTCCGGGGCACGAGGCTTTTGCGGCCTTGCGTCAACATGGTGCTGCACTGACAGACGTAGTTGTTATCGTAGTAGCAGCCGATGATGGTGTAAAGCCACAAACGGTTGAGGCAATTCGTTTTGCAAAAATGGCTAACGCCAAGATTGTTGTTGCCTTAAATAAGGTCGATAAAGAGTCGGCTGATCCAGCCCGGGTTAAGGCTCAACTGGCAACCGAGCATGGTCTGAACCCCGAAGAGTGGGGTGGTGATACGGTGATGGTTGAAGTTAGTGCTAAGACTGGCTTAAATATCGACAAATTACTCGATATGGTGCTGTTAGTTGCTGATCTTGAGGATCTTAGGGCGGATATAGATACTCCGGCCGAAGGCTTGGTGATCGAGTCGCACATGGAAGTTGGCCGAGGTCCAGTTGTTGGTTTACTGGTCGAGCAAGGCGTGTTGAAGCCTAGTCACTTCTTGGTGGCTGGTATTAGCTACGGCAAAATTCGAACCCTATTAGATTTTAACGGTAAAGTACTGCGTGAAGCTGGTCCTTCAACCCCAGCGACTGTTACGGGGTTCAAGGATTTGCCACAATTTGGTGATTCGTTTGTGGTTGTAAAGAGCGAAAAAGAAGCCCGCAGCATGGTGTCGATTGCCAAGATTGAGCAAGAAAAGAATGCGGCCAGTACTAATATTACTGGTGCTGATTTGCTAAAGATGATGAATCAGCAAACCGAAGCCCAAGACCTAAACTTGATCGTCAAGGCCGACGTTCAGGGGTCATTGACGTCGGTTGTTAATAGCCTAAAGATGATTGATACTCAGGGTGAGATCAATCTTCGAATTATCGGTAGTGGTGTTGGCAGTATTAACGAGAATGATATCCGTTTGGCCTCTGACAAGCAGACTATTATTTATGGATTCAATGTCGAGATGTCTTCGGCGGTCAAGCAATTGGCGGCTAGGGATAGGGTTCAGGTTAGAATATTCAACGTTATTTATCGACTATTGGAAGACGCTCGCGTTTCGATGGAGGCATTACTAGCCCCAGAAGTAGTCGAGACAGAGATCGGCAGCCTAACTATTAAGGGCGTCTTTAGAACGGCTAGTAGCGAGATTATAGTCGGCGGTGAAGTTACAAAAG
>CAIOSL010000033.1 GCA_903861015.1 uncultured bacterium | reverse complement strand
TTACATGCTCGGGAGTCTTAGCTGATTTAGAGGACGGACCTCTATAGGTGTTGTCTTGTGCTAGTTTTTATTGAAAGCTATAAAAAACGCAGATAAAAATAATCACTGAACTAGTGATTATTTTTATCTGGTGGGGGCGGTTGGAGTTGAACCGACTACCAAGGCGTTATGCTCTTACTATTGCTTTCGCAACTTCTTTCGAATTTGTAATCTGGACTATCCCTTCATCCTCCATATTAAGTAGGATGTCTGCCATCTAGTCTCTACACCTTTCTGTTATAAATAACAGTCTTGGCTCGGGATTGTCAATTCGCTGTAAGACGAATGAAGATTTCCCCGAATTTGACAGATTATCATCTGAAAATTACTTCTCAGATAGCCCTGTAAGGACATTCATGCCATGCAAGATACTGCGGTTTAGAATGTACTTCTTAAGCACCCTGCTCTAACCGGTGAGCTACGCCCCCAGACTTAGACATTATAGCGTATTATTATCTGTTAGGCTATAATTATATCAGGAAAAATATGAAAAAAATAAACATCCAGCGCGTTATTTATCAACTACGCCACAAATACTTGACGTTAAATAACGGTGTAATTGCGATTGCTGTTATGATTGCGGCGGGTTGGGTGTGGGGGTCGTTGGGGGTGATGCAGCGCAATTATGGTTTGCAAAAAGAGTTGGACGACAAATCGCGCCAGTTGATCGTGGCCCAGCTGGACACCGACAATGCCAAGTTGGCTCAACGTTATTACAATACCAGCGAGTACAAAGAGTTGGCTGTAAGGGAGCGTTTGGGGTTGGGTGCCCCAGGCGAGAGTGTGCTGATCTTGCCGCCCAACAGTGCCGCCGCCAAAGCCGCCGATACGGTTGATAGCAAGACCGTCGATGTGGTGGTTAATGTCAGCAATTTCGAACAATGGGTCAACTTTTTGTTTGGCAAAAACAACGACCAAATCTCGAATTAATTAGTTGACAAAGCTTGCAAACAATAACCATATCTGTTAACATGGTCTATGTAACGCGGGGTGGAGCAGCCTGGTTAGCTCGGATGGCTCATAACCATCAGGTCGTAGGTTCAAATCCTACCCCCGCAACCAAGAAAAATAGTCATCGGAAGATGGCTATTTTTCTTTGCCTATTTTTAGCTTAATCGGCTGGCGGCGACGCGGACGGCTTCGCCCCAACTGAGAAAGGCATGGGGGGTGGCGGCCAGGTCGGCGGCGGTAAGTTTGTACTTGATCGCCAGGGCGAGCTCTTGGATGACTTCGCCGGCTTGGGGTGAGACGATGGTGGCGCCCAGGATTAGGCCTTTGCGGTCGGTTATTATTTTGACAAAGCCATCACGAAAGTCGGCGGTGTTGCTGCGGGCAATAATATTGAGTGGGGCGATGGCTTTTTTGATGGCCAGGTCGCGACGATCGCAGTCGTCTTCGCTGAGGCCAACCGTGGCGATGCCGGGGTGGGTAAAGATGACTTCAGGGATAGCGGTATAATCTGGGCTGATTTTGTTGCGGTTTAAGATGTTACTGGCGACAACTTGGCTTTCCATCAAGGCGGTGTGGGTGTGGCCGTCGCGGCCCAAAACGTCACCGGCGGCATAGATATACTTGACGTTGGTTTGCAGATAATTATTAACTTCGATGCCACTGGCGGTATATTTAACGCCGGCGTTTTCGAGGCCCATGTCGACGGCTGGTTCGCGACCGGCGGCGATCAAGACCTCGTCGACTTTGATGATCTTGTCGGTACCAGCACGGGATATGGTGACGCGTTTGCCTAGGCCGTCTTTTTCGATGGCAACCACCCTGGCGTGAGTCAGGCTGTCGATGCCCTTTTGCTCGTTAAAGATTCGCTCGATTAGTTCGCCAACTTCGCTGTCGTGGTGGGGCAGCAATCGGCCGGCTTGTTCGACGATGTGAACTTTGGTGCCAAAAATCGCCATTAACTGAGCGATCTCGATACCCACGTCGCCACCACCGATTATTAACAGGCTTTTGGGTGGGCGGATCGATTCGAGGATGGTGCGTGGGGTTAGATATTGGATCTTGTCCAAACCGGGTATTTCGGGGATGACCCATTTGCTGCCGCTGGCGATCAAAAAGTTAGCGGCCGACAGGTGACGGCGATTGATGCTGATTTCGTTAGGTGTCAAAAAGTGGGCCAAACCACTGTAGGCCCGAATGCTTTGGTTTTCGTAATATTGGCGGTTGCCACCAGCGCCGGTTCGGCTGACTGCTAGGTCTTTCCAGGCGCGAATTGACGGGTAGTTATAGCCCAAGGTTGACGAGCGTAGGCCAAAACGGGCGCCGTGACGGGCGTCGTCGTACAGCTGAGCAGCATGAAGTAATGCCTTGGTCGGAATATCGCCCCAGTTAGGCGAGTCACCGCCAAAAGTATCGGCTTCGACAATTGCAACGCGTTTGCCTTCTTTGGCGGCAATTGTGGCTGCCGCACTGCCACCGGCGCCGCTGCCGATAACTATTAGGTCGTAGTCAAATTCGTATTTTTTAGACATATTGGCTCCTCTTTTCTGATTAGATAGTAATTCGGTGTTGTTCGTATAAATATGCGGCTTCGGGATGGTAGTTTTTGAGGTGTCGGCCGGCGACTACACGGATGTCATGGCTGGTGACTTCGGGATGTTTGCTCAGCCAGTTGACGACATGTTCGCAAACGGCATGGGCGGTTGATTCGGCTTGGCCCTCGGGGGTGCGGGCACTCAGGCAAGCGGCAACGATACTGGCATGTAGTTTGTGTCGTAAAAAAGGCTCGCTTTGGCGTTTGCCGCCGCGCTTGATAATGTCAAAACTGACTTCCATACTAAATCAGCCCCGTTGTACTGCCGAGTACCTCAAAAACATAGACAAAAAAGCCTAAAATGATCAGGCCGGCCCCAGACATAAATTGCATAAAATGCTTGTTGGTTTCGCGCCAGTGCTGGATGCGACTGAGGCTGTGGCCGCCGCCAATTAACATCCAGACGGTAATTAACGACAGCATAGAAACGATGGTATAGATAACAATGCCGACAATTTGCCAGACTGCTGGCAGTTGAATTAGCACCAGTCCGCTGATAGTCAACGGGGCGATAATAAAGATGATTTCACCGATTACGCTGGTCAATCCCAGGCCAAAAGCTTCGCCACTAACCTTGGTGGCTTTGGTGCGCTCGGTCAAATAACTGGCCAGCTCGCGCGGGATCCACAGGGTGGTGCCTTTTTCGTGACGGTAATAAAACAGCCACACCGATATGCCAACGCCAAACATAATACCGCAGGTCATGGCCCAGATTACTTGTGGCGTATGCAGGCCGAACAGGCTAAGCAGCACCAGTGCAACAAAAGATAGCAACAGGACGGTCATTAAACCTGCGCCAAACAAAAAACTGGTTGTCAGGCGCATCAGTCGGGCGTGAGAATGTTTGGACCCGATTGCATGGCCGCTTAACAGAGTTAATACGCTGACGCTCAACTGAAAGCTGGTATGTATCAGGCCGGCTAGGGTAACAATGGCGAGTGAGCTAGCTATATCCATTTTTTTATTTTTAATTTTCCTATCTCTAATTTAACATAACCTTCATCTATACGTCAAAATATGCATAAGAATTTAATAAAATAGTATTGCAAATATGACACGTTTATGCTTAAATAGACTTATAAAACAATAAAAACAAAAAAGGGCAATAAAATGGAAGTACAATCACAAATCGAATCAGTTTCAAAAAGCGATTTAATGGGTTTGCAGTTAGGTTCTGAATCTTGGAACCAATCACGCAGCACCGAGCAATTACTTAACTTTATAACTCGCCGCGAAGCCGAAATTTTTAGCACCGAAGCCTAACTACCATTTTATTTGCCAACTACAACCACGTTTAACGCGTGGTTGTTTTAGTTTTTACGGTGTTATTTGTTGCGGAATAGTTCGGCCGCCGCCTGGATGAATTCTAGTTGAGTATCGACGACGGTTGCGGGCAGGTTATCGACGGGGTAGAATTCGCCGATTGTTGGTTGGCCGATGACATCAATAAAAAAGATGCGCGAGTTTTCCATGCCGCGGGCCGATCGGCGAAAGGTTGACATGACGTATTGCGGTTCGCCGTTGATTTTGACCGATCCTAGTTCGTCGTTGATGACGCGGTCAAAAGCACTTTTCATATCGCCCTCTTGGTCGGTGGCCCGAACGACGGTGCCAGCGGTGTGCAACATGCTGGGCCAGTGAATATCGTCGGCGTCGCGTTTGGTCAGCAACACCTCGACTTTGCCATCGTTTATACGCAGGGGTACCAGCTCGACAATCGAGCTGACGGTTAATCGGGCGATTTGGTCAAAGATGTCAAACGGCAAAAAGCCGGGTTCAAGCTTGGCTAGTATGGCGGCGACGGTGGATATTTCTTGTTCGGTCAGGCGGTCTTGGTTGGTAATATGCATAAAACGAGTTTAGCAAAGACCATAGCGTAAGCGCAAATAGGCAGGTTGGGCGACTACTAGTTGCAGGTTTGGCAACTGTATGTTAAAATATGTACTTAATCAGAGCGCTGCCCACAACCCTCAAGTGCGACAGTTTCGTCTAAATACAAAGAGCTGTTAGGCTCTTTTTTGTTTGTGTTTTTAGGCATATATTGTTCCATTCTTGTATTCATTAAATACCTCTATTGCCATCTTGTAATCGAGTATC
>CAIOSL010000032.1 GCA_903861015.1 uncultured bacterium | reverse complement strand
ATGGCCTTGCTTGATCCAAAGAAATTCAGGATTGTCATTCAAAATTTGGTGTCGAATGCCATCAAATACACGCCCGAACATGGCAAGGTTAGGGTGGCGATTACTTCCGACCAACATCACTGGGTGATTATTCAGGTGGCCGACAGTGGCTGTGGTATTCCCAAGGCGCAACAATCCAAGGTGTTTGCCAAGATGTTTAGGGCAGATAATGTCAGGTTGATGAGTGTCGAGGGGACTGGACTGGGGCTTTACATCGTCAAAGCGATCATCGAGGGTTTTGGTGGCAAAATCCGATTTGACTCCGAAGAAAACAAAGGTACAACTTTCTATATTTCAATTCCTATCAAATCATCTATAATTAAGGCAGATAGGAAACAATTATGACACCAACCAAGAAAATTCTAGTAATTGAAGACGAAGTGGCTTTGGCTATGGTTCTAAACGACAAACTAATGCACGAGGGATACGCCGTTATCAAGACACCAGATGGCCAAAAAGGCCTGGCGATGGCTATATCCGAGCATCCTGACCTAATCATGCTGGATGTCAGCTTACCGGCCATGAACGGCATCGAGATCTTAAAAGAGCTCCGCAAAAATGATGTAACCAAGGGCATCGAAGTAGTTTTGTTGACCAACTCGAGCGATTCGACATTGCTGGCTGACGCACTGTCGCTGGGTGCCCATGACTACCTGGTTAAATCTGACTGGCAATTAGAAGAGGTTGTCAAGTTGGTTAGAACGAAGTTGAAGTAGGGATCGTATATTTTAAAAAAGATCGTCGCGAGGCGGTCTTTTTTTATGGGCGCAGTCAGTTTTCGGCCTTGCGACTCTGTCACGATAAAATTCGTTCCGAATTTTTCGCGACCCCGCCTCAACTGACTGCGGGCATAGCCCGTAATCAGTTTCCGGCCTTGCGAACTGCCGCTGGCAGTTCTCACCTTCGACCTGGGCGATGGTTTGGATCCTTTTCGCCCGGGAGCCAAATAAAAAATCTGACAATAATGTCAGATATTTTATTTGGTCGGCTCGTGAGGACACTCGACGAACCTATGATATAGACAGATTGTATCAGATTTTGCGAAACTACCAGACATTTAAGGATAAGTTGGAAAGGTTACAACGTATACTCGATAGTGTTGTAAAGCCAGAGGGCTTAGAGCTTATCACGTTCACTCCGTAAAGTGTATAATGTAGATAATATGAGTGATACAGAAGACATCAAACAAGCTACTACGCCAAAGACCACGGAAGTTGTAGAAATACCACCACAGCAGTCGGCGACAGACACGACTAACTGGGATAATAAAGTGTCAACCGACCCAAATGGTGAAAAGTATATTAGAACTACTGACGAAGACGAAACGGAATAATAGACTAGTTAGCAAAAGCTAGGGTGTGATTAAGTATTACGGTTTGGTTTAGTGTTCTATCCACTTTTGGGTAAATATGTTTTGCCAATCGTCTATAATTGGTTCAAGGTCTCCACCTTGAGCCGTCAATAGTAACCTATATTTGCTTGCAATCTTTTTTATAGTTTCGATACACGTATCGGCGTCATTAAATGTTAGTTCAGGTTTAGCCTTTGTCGTCTTATGTGCTATTGAACGGTCTGCAAGTTTCTTGATATTTTCACCAGCAGATTTTAGCTCGCTTAAATCCTTTTCAATAATAACTGGGTCGATATAATCACCAGAGCCAGCATATTTGTTAAACATCTGGTCGGCGTAGTTGTTTACGATAAAGCCGTCATAAAGGCTTGCGTGCCATTTACGACTTAAGCTTTCGGGGTTTGACTTAATATCAGAAAGCAGTCTTTCTAGTGAGATGACATCATAGTCTTTGTCGAGTTGGCGTCTTATGGACATAGCAACAAAAGTAACATAATTAACTTTTATCCAGTTGTGAAATAACACCCCGTTGTTTTGGATACCAGTATTACCATTTACGATTTCACCGTATGATTTGTAAATCTTACGATTTGTGAGCAAGTATATGATGTCGTTTTCAATATCTTTTTGCCAACGT
>CAIOSL010000031.1 GCA_903861015.1 uncultured bacterium | reverse complement strand
GAATTATCGATCCGAACAATTGATGTGATATCGCTCAAGATTGAAGGCCAGGGCAAGAATAGTTTGATGAGCGTTCAGGCCAGGGCGTTTTATGAGCCGGCTCGGGTAGTTCAGCTAAAGGATAAAACGGTAAAATAATGAAAAAAACAGATATAGCAATGATCGTTCTAATCGCCTCAGTCAGCGTGGTAGTAGCATTCTTTGTAGCAAAAAGCGTTTTTGGTGACGTATACACCGGCACAGCCAAGGTAAAAACAATCGACAAAATCGATTCGACCATTGTTGACCCGAATCCGGCTATATTCAACAAGAACGCGATCAATCCAGCCATCCAGGTACAAATTAACGGATCTAAATAGGGGGTTTAAGCAATGGCACTGCTTACCGCAGATATGCAGTCGAAATTGGTTAGCCTTCTGATTAGCGAAGGCCTGGTTAGCGAGAGCGTATTGAACGAGGCCAAGGCAACTGCCGCCAGGACTAGCAAGCCGTTGATAGGGCTATTGGCCGAGGAAAATATTGTTGACGACGAGCTTTTGACCCATGCGATCGCCCAAATATCTGGCGTGCCGTATGTCAATCTTACGAATAGCGTCATCGATCAAAATATTTTAAACCTGTTGCCGGCGGATATCGCCGAGCGTTTTATGGCGGTGCCACTAGCCGAAATCCAAAACCGACTGGCTGTAGCAATGATCGATGCCAATAACGTCCAGGCGGTTGACTATCTGGCTAGCCGTATCGAAAGGCCACTGAAGGTCTTGATGGCCTCCGAGGCGGGTGTTCGACACGTACTTGATCAGTACAAGACTGACTTGTCCAGCGTTGATGAGGCGGCTCAGGCCAGCCAGCTCGAGGCAACCCAAACCCTAAACAGCGAAGTTAAAACGATTGTTCAGGACTCGCCAATCAGCAAAGCGCTTAGCACGATTTTAGAGTATGCTTTAAAAACTCGTTCCAGTGACGTTCATATTGAACCACTCGAAGGGGCGCTCAAGATCCGCTGTCGGGTCGATGGTATGTTGCGTGAAGTTATGCAGTTGCCTAAAAGTATCGAGCCTGCCTTGGTCAGCCGAATCAAGATCCTATCTAATCTTAAGATTGACGAGCATCGTATGCCGCAGGACGGTCAATTTACTGTCAAAATCGCCGGCAAAGAAGTCGACCTGCGTATCGCCATCAGCCCAGTTATATGGGGCGAGCAGGTGGTTATTCGTTTGCTTGATAAATCTGGCAGCAGCTTTGATATCGAAGAGATGGGCTATGCCGGTCGGGCGCTGCGGGCGATCCGTAAAGGTATCAAACGACCCAACGGCATGATTTTAACCTCCGGTCCAACCGGTAGTGGTAAAACGACTAGTCTTTATGCATTAATCAAAGAGGTTAAAAACGAGAACGTTAATATTGTTACCCTGGAAGATCCAGTCGAGTACAAGATGGATGGCGTTAATCAGATCCAGGTTAATAATGATGTTGGTTTGACGTTTGCTAGTGGCTTGCGTTCAATCTTACGTCAAGACCCCGACATCGTCATGGTGGGCGAGATCCGCGATAGCGAAACCGCCAATTTGGCGGTGCAGGCGGCCCTAACTGGTCACTTGGTTTTTAGCACACTACACACCAACAGTGCGGCTGGCGTTTTGCCAAGGCTATTGGACATGGGCATCGAACCGTTTTTGATCGCCAGTACGGTTAATACGATTATTGGCCAACGGTTGGTACGACGAATTTCTAGCAAACGGACTTTGTATCAATCCAATCCAATCGAAACTCAAAGCATTATTAACACAATCGGACATTTACTGCCCAAGACTAAAGACGATGTGGCGCGGGTTTCTCAAGATTTTGGCTACAAAGACTTGCCCTTGGCAGGCCAAAGCGCTTATACTTTAGCTAAGGGTATCGATGGCCCACAATCGCCGCGTGGTTACAGTGGCCGTGCTGGTATCTATGAGGTCATGGATGTTAACGAAAGCATTCAAAGCCTAATCGTAGCCAGGGCAACCAGTGCCGAGATCCAACGCAAAGCGCAGCAACGGGGAATGATTACTATGCGTCAAGACGGCTACCTCAAGGTGCTGCAGGGGATTACAACTATAGAAGAAGTCAATCGGGTAACATCAGATACAGCGTAAGAAGGGTGGAAACAGATGAATAATCAGGAACTAAGAATAGAGATATTACTGGAAGAAGTGGTCCGCAAAAAAGCCTCTGACCTCCATCTTCAGGTAGGTCTGCCGCCAATGCTGCGTATTGATGGTTCGCTTTTGCCGATTATTGGTTTTAGCCCACTTGACGAACAGACTGTCGAAGCCTTAGTTTTTGCAATATTAGACCAAGATCAGCGCCAGATATTATTAAAGGATAAAGAATTCGACTTTAGCTTTGCTTTTGGTACTTTAGGTCGCTTCCGTGTTAACGCCTACCACGAGCGGGGTAACTTAGCGGCAGCGCTACGCTTAATCCCTAACGAGATCAAGACTATCACCGAATTAGGTATGCCAAATGTGGTTATGAGTTTTGCAGATTACCCACGCGGACTAGTTTTGATTACTGGTCCAACCGGCAGTGGCAAATCGACCACCTTGGCGGCTCTGGTTGACAAGATCAACACCGAGCGTGCACAACATATTATTACTATCGAGGACCCGATTGAGTTTACGCACAAATCCAAGAAGTCGGCGGTTGTCCAACGGGAGGTCCACTATGATACCTACAGCTTTAGTGCGGCGCTTCGTTCGAGTTTGCGTCAGGACCCAGATGTTGTTTTGATCGGTGAGATGCGTGACCTCGAGACTATTAGTGCGGCGATTACCA
The DNA here is from genome assembly GCA_903861015.1 of uncultured bacterium. Lineage (GTDB taxonomy): Bacteria > Patescibacteriota > Saccharimonadia > Saccharimonadales > Saccharimonadaceae > UBA1547. The sequence continues at coordinate 2,788 of CAIOSL010000031.1, read as the reverse complement.
TTGCCGAGACGGGTCACTTGGTTTTTGCGACACTGCACACCAACAGTGCCTCGCAATCGATCGATCGTATTATTGATGTTTTTCCACCCCACCAGCAACCTCAAATCCGAACCCAGCTATCCAATATCTTGGTGGCGATCTGTTCGCAGCGCTTGATCCCGGCCATTGGCGGCGGTCGTGTTGTGGCAGCCGAAGTCCTGATAACTAACCCGGCGGTCCGTAATATTATTCGCGAGGGCAAAACCCACCAGTTGGATGCGGTCATTCAGACCGGTTCTGACCAGGGTATGCAAACCATGGATCGTACCTTGGTTGGCTTGGTTCAAAGTGGTGTTGTGACTTACGACAGCGCCAGGGAAGTCGCCGTTGATTTAACCGAGTTTGAACGTTTGATGAGAGGTTGATAATGAAGAAATTTAATTATGAAGCTCGTGACCAGACTACTAACAAGATCACCAAGGCGACTGTTCAGGCCGATACCGAGAGTGCTGCCGCCAAACTGTTAATCAAACAGGGTTTTACGCCGCTTAGTATCAAAGAGCAAAACGAGGAAAGCAATGTGATCGCTCGGCTGTCGGGCCGAATCACCACCAAGGACAAGATCGTCTTTACGCGCCAGCTGGCAACCCTAATTGGTGCAGGTTTGCCTTTGTCCCAGAGTTTTAGCACGGTTCTAGAGCAAACTCAGAACAAGAAATTACAATCTGTAGTTCAGGATGTTATGACATCAATCGAAAGCGGCAAGTCGCTGTCTGAATCTTTTTCAAAGCATCCGACGGTTTTTGACCCAGTTTTCTTGGCTCTGGTTGGGGCGGGCGAGATGTCGGGTACTTTGGACGAATCACTCCAACGCATCGCCTCCCAACAAGAAAAAGATGCCTCGACCATCAGCAAGATCAAGGGTGCTTTGACCTATCCAATAATCGTTCTTTTGGTAATCATGGGAGTAATTGGCTTTATGCTATTTACGGTTGTGCCCCAGGTCGAAAAACTCTACCATGACCTCAAGCGGCCCTTGCCGTTCTTGACCCAAGCTATGGTTAATGTTGCGAGTTTTTTGACGCATTACTGGTGGTTGGCGCTGCTAATTATCGGTGCTGGGATTTATTTTTTGGTCCAATATCTCAAGACTGATTCGGGTGTCAAGGCTACCGATACGCTCAAGCTTAATGTGCCGATATTTGGTCAGATGTTTCAAAAACTTTATATGGCACGATTCGCTCGCACCGGACAGACCTTGCTTAGTACGGGTGTTAGTATGCTTGATATGTTAAAGTTAACCGCCGTAGCCGTTAATAACTCGGTTGTACGGGATAGTGTATTGCGAGCCGCCGAAAAAGTTAAGGGAGGCAAGGCGCTATCGGTGTCTTTGCAGCCCGAGAACTATATATTGACCTTGGTTCCGCAGATGATCAAAATCGGTGAACAGTCTGGGCGGATTGACGAGATGATGGGCAAGACAGCCCAGGTTTACGAGGACGAGCTGGACGAGCAAGTCAGGACAATCTCGACCTCTATTGAACCAATACTGATGGTTGTATTGGCGATTGTGGCCGGCAGTATGGTAGCGGCAATTTTGCTACCGATCTATAGCCTGGTTAACGGTATAAACGTCTAGACAGTCTAGGGCGGTTGTAGTAGTATAAGCTTAAGTGTATCAACACGAATAGTTATGGTTCATAGGAAAGGTGGGACTAGTTCTCGTGAACAATCAACAAAATAAAAAAGGTTTTACGATCATCGAAGTCGTTTTAGTTTTGGCGATTGCCGGCTTGATATTTATGATGGTCTTTATCGCTTTGCCATCTTTGCAACGCAGCCAACGCGATACTCAGCGCAAGAACGACCTAAATCGACTAGAAACAGCATTAACCAGCTACCAATCAAATAACCGAGGCGCTCTACCTACGGCTTTCAGTGGTAATGATACTACATCGTGGACGAGCTTTGTGAATCGCTATATTGTAACGGGCGGCGATCAATTCGTGGATCCTAGTGGTACCCCTTACGTTCTAAAAGACGGTAATTCGAACACACTACCAACCGATTTTGATGCCAATAATCCAGATGTTATTGTAACGGTTGGCTCAATCTGTAATGGAGAAAGTTTGACCCCAAATCAAGGTACTCGTAAAGTCGCCTTTCAAATGAAGCTAGAGGGTAACGGCATAGCTTGTGCCAATAACTAGATGGACCTCACGCTACATAAAAACCTCGGTTTAAAAAATCGAGGTTTTTAATTTTACGGCCAACTAAGGTATGATAGTGCTTATGGATCAATCAATTATATATTTGGCTTTAGGCCTAAGCGGCCTGTGTCTTGGCAGTTTTGCTGGCGCCACAGTCTGGCGCTTAAGAGCTAGGCAACTAGTTAGGGATAAAGCGGCAGGGTTTGAGTTCGATCACGCTGAATACAAAAAATTAAATAAATTAACCAAAGCCTCACTATCTAATGATCGGTCAAAGTGTTTGCATTGTGCCTACGAGTTGAAGTGGTACGATCTTATACCGCTGGTTAGCTGGCTGGTCCTCGGCGGTAAATGCCGCAAATGTCGTCAGCCAATTGGTTGGATGGAGCCTCTAATTGAGCTATCGGTGGCATTATTCTTTGTTGGGCTTTACGCTTTTTGCCCATACAGCCTAAGCAGTACGCCTGAACTTATCAGGTTCATAATTTGGCTCGCTGCTGGTGTTGGCCTGGCAATCTTATTTGTTTATGATCTCAGGTGGTATTTGCTGCCAGACGTGGTCAGCTTTGTCGTGATTGGATTAGGCATTTTGTCATCAG
>CAIOSL010000030.1 GCA_903861015.1 uncultured bacterium | reverse complement strand
TTAATGAATACAAGAATGGAACAATATATGCCTAAAAACACAAACAAAAAAGAGCCTAACAGTTCTTTGTATTTAGACGAAACTGTCGCACTTGAGGGTTGTGGGCAGCCATAAGCAATATTGATTATTCTAACATCGTTTTGGTTTTAAATCTATTTATGTCATCTGTTTGCTATAATATAAAGGTCATGCAACCCCTCTTGAAACGAATAACAAGTTTGCTGTCGCAGATAGATGCGGCTTTTTTGCGTTTGGATATTAATGTCAAGAAGAGTCAGCTGGATGATTTGAATATGCAATTATCTAGTTCCGAGATTTGGAACAATCCAACTAATGCTCAGGCGATAATCAAGCAGCAGACGGCCCTAACGACATCAATCGATCCATGGATAATTTTGCGCACGCAGGTTGTTGATATTATTGAACTTATGAATTTGGGCGATGACAGTATGTTTACCGAGTTTGAACAGCAGGTCGAAGCGCTGGAAGGCGAGTTCGCGCGTCTGCGAAAAGACTTGTTATATCGCGGCGAATATGACGACCATAATGCCATTTTGCGATTAAGTGCTGGGGTTGGCGGTACTGACGCCCAGGATTGGACCGAGATGTTAGAGCGAATGTACTTGCGTTGGGCGGACAAATCTGGCATGCGGGCGACGATTATTGAACGATCGGCTGGCGAAGAGGCTGGTATTAAATCGAGTGTCATTGAAATAAATGGTCACAATGCCTATGGCCGGTTGCGAGCCGAACATGGCGTACATCGCTTGGTCCGACTAAGTCCATTTAACAGTGACAATTTACGTCAGACCAGTTTTGCTTTGGTTGAAGTATTGCCGCAAATTGACACGCCCGAAGAAGTGCAAGTTGAAGATAATGATTTGAAAGTGGATGTGTATCGAGCTGGTGGTAAGGGTGGTCAATCGGTCAATACGACCGACAGCGCCGTTCGGATTACACATATACCGACCGGGATCGTGGTGGCTATCCAAAACGAACGATCGCAGTTGCAAAATCGCGAGACGGCTATGAAAATTTTGCGCTCTAAATTAATCCAATTACAGCTTGAACGGCATGCGGCTGGTATTGCCGATCTGCAAGCGGGCGAGTCGGCCAACTGGGGCTCGCAAATTCGCAATTACGTCTTGCATCCGTATACCTTGGTCAAAGACACGCGGACGAAACACGAAGACAAAAATGTTCAGAGGGTTTTAGACGGCGATATCGACGACTTCTCGGAAGCTTTTTTGGAATCTATATAGGGTTCCAGTCGTCAAGTTACTTATGCTATAATTGACCCAGTAATGATTCTAATCGATAGGGTAACCAAGTCATACGGTAAAGATACCAACCCGGCTATTAACCAGGTCAGTTTGTTTATTGAACCACGTGAATTTGTTATTTTGGTTGGCACTAGTGGCGCCGGCAAGTCGACCTTGTTAAAGCTCTTAACGCGCGAGGAAAAGCCAACCAGTGGCAAGATTGTGGTTGGCGGTATTGATTACGACACCCTCAAGGATAGTCATATTCCGATGCTACGGCGCAAAATCGGCGTGGTCTTTCAGGATTTCAAATTATTGCCGCAACGCACCGTTTACGAGAACGTGGCGTTTGCGCTCGAGATTGCTGGCATGACTCGCCGCGAGATTCGCAGTACTGTGCCGAAGGTGATTGAATTGGTCGGGCTCGCCGGCAAAGAAAAGCAATTTCCTAATCAGTTATCGGGCGGCGAACGTCAACGCGTAGCTATCGCCCGGGCAGTGGTGCGTCAACCCAAGATTTTGATTGCCGACGAGCCAACTGGTAATTTGGACCCAAAGCACAGCTGGGATATTATTCGCTTACTCGAGAAGATTAACAAATACGGCACGACTGTATTGCTGACAACGCACAACGCCGAGATCGTCAACAAGTTAAAACGACGAGTAATTACGTTAGAGCACGGCAAGATCACCAGTGATCAGGCCGAGGGGAGTTACCGTCAATGAGCGCCAAAAAGAAACACATCCCACAGCCATTTGCTGGCAAAAAGCGCGCTCGTCGATTTGCACTGTCTTTTTTGCGGGTGGTCCGTTATGGCCTAGAGAGCTTTTTCCGCAATTCTTGGTTGTCGGTGGCGGCAACGGCCGTTATGACGATTACTTTGCTAATTATTTTTACGGCATTTGTCGCACAAAATATTTTGACCGACACGATTGGTGATTTGCGTAGCAAGGTCAAAATGTCGATATATCTGCAGACCGATACGACCGATCAGGTCGGGGCGGATTTGTCGGCCGAGTTGCAAAAACTATCGTCGGTTCGTACAGTAACCTATATCAGTGCCAATATGGCCCGGACTCAAGATGCCATCAATCATCAAAACGACAGCAGTTTTTTGGAGGCGCTGACGGCTGCAACCAATATGTACCCCGCAACTTTAAGTATTGAGGTTAACGACATTAACAGCACGTCGCAGTTACAAGATTTTGTTGATAATAACGAAATGGTTAAAAAATATCTTAACCCTAGCCACAAGCCATCATTTGCCGGCGACAGGCGCAATACAATCCAAACGATTGGTCGGGCAGTTAACTTTGCCCAAGATGTTGGAATAGCGGCCGGATCACTGTTTGTGTTTATATCATCGTTGATCATCTTTAACACGATTCGTATGGCGATATTTAATCGCAAAGAAGAGATCCAGATGATGAAGCTGATCGGTGCCGATAAGTCGTTTATTCGCGGACCGTTTTTGATCGAGTCAATAATTTATGGTTTTATTGCCGCGATCGTTGCGACCGGCCTGGGCTTTGTAGCGGTGTATCGATCGGCCGACACATTGACCAGCTACCAAATATCGGTTCAGCCAACGCTGGATATGTTGTCGCATTATTCTGGTTTGGTGTTGTTGTCGATGATTGCAATCGGTGCAGTTATTGGTATAATATCATCGTTACTAGCAACCCATAAATACCTAAAAATATGAAAATAAACATCGTATCAAAACTAGGCAAGTTCTCTCGTCAAACAGCCCTTGTATTATTGAGTGCTGTTTTTGCTTTGATGACACCAATACAACTGGTTTCGCAGGCCCACGCTGATCAATACGATGACAAGATAGCAGCCCTGCAACAGGATATTGCCAAATACCAAACCGAAGGTCAGCGCCTTAACGACCAAGCTGCGACTTTGCAAGCAGCACTAGCACAGCTGGCCAACCAACAAGCAGCCATAACCGCCCAGATAGCGATTAGTCAGGCCAAATACGATCAATTAATTCAACAAATTGCCGATACTGAGCAAAAAATCAAAGACAACCAGGATGCTCTGGGCACAACCATTGCCAACATGTATGTCGATGGCAGCGTGACGCCGATCGAGATGTTGGCTAGCAGCAAAAACATCAGTGATTATTTGGACAAACAAGAATACCAATCGTCAATTCGAGACCAATTAACTTCAACCATTTCTACGATTAAAGCGTTAAAGGCAAGCCTGGACCAACAAAAACTTGATGTTGGTAAGGTTTTGGCTGATCAAAAGTCGCAACAAACGGACCTGACTAACCGTCAAAACGAGCAACAGGCGTTGCTGAGCAGTACCAAGGGTCAAGAGGCGAATTATCAAAAGTTAATCAGTAGCAGCCAGGCTCAGATCGCTGAAGCCAAAGCTACCCAGGCGTTAGTCAACAGTCGTATCAACAGTTCTGGTGGTTTCGTGTTGATTGACGGAGGATCATTGACCGCCTATCCGTGGAATTACTCGAACTGTCCGATGTATGGCTATTTGTCGACTGGCGGTGCCGACGGTAATGGTGGTGATGGCCACGGTTATGGCTGCCGACAATGTGCCAGTTACGTAGCGTGGCGCTTTGCCAAAGAAACTAATCTATATCCTTCATGGGGTAATGCGGTCAACTTTACGGCCAATGCAGCAGCAGTCGGTTTTAAAGAAGGCGCACCGAGGGCCGGGTCGATCGCTGTAATGGACCCAGCAAAGGCCGGCCAGAGTTATGGGCACGTTGCTTGGGTCGAGTCCGATCCGTATATTAATGCCCGCGGCCAGACGGTTATTCAGGTTAGTCAGTACAATTACGATTACGGTCAGGGCTATGGCATGTACAGCTTGATGGAGTTATCGGTTAATGCCTTTGACCACTATATCCACATCAAATAATTAAAACGTAACCATCTTATAGCGTACTCCGTTGGAGTGCGCTATAATTGTATGTAATAGAAATACCGTCAGTTAATAGGGGAAGTAATGTCAAAAACACGGCTTGGGTTTAGAACACATTTGATCGATCGATTTAAGATTAAACATCACTCAAAGAAGCCTATCTCGTCATCAACGCTGTTTGTGGCGATGGCTTTAACTTTGGTAATTGGATATGCTGTCGGCGTTAATCACTACCGAATCGAAGCGGCAATCGGGCCAGTCTTTGGCTATAATGCTCATTCTGGCGATATTGATTTAAGTTCGTTGCAGCAAACCTATAATCAGTTGGCAGCCCATTATGACGGCAAACTCGACACCGCCGCCTTGATTCAGGGGGCTAACCGTGGCCTGGTGGCAGCGGCAGGCGACAACTACACGACATACTTCAGCCCCAAGGAAGCCACCGATTTTAATAATGGCTTGTCGGGCAATATTGGTGGCGGTATTGGTGCCGAGGTGGGTATAAAGAACAGCAAAATTACTATAATCAAGGTGATAAAAGACAATCCGGCGATCAAAGCTGGCTTGTTGGCCAATGACGTGATTGCAAAAATCAACGATCAGGCAACTGATGGTTGGACAGTTGATAAGGCGGTTGGTTTGATACGGGGCGATGACGGCACGACGGTCAAATTGACGATATTACGCGGTAGTGACACCAAGGACTATACGATCACTCGGGCGATTATCAACAATCCTAGTGTCGACAGTAGTGTTGTGAATGGTGTCGGTACGCTGACGATATCACGCTTTGATAGTCAAACCGGTGATTTGGCCAAGGCGGCGGCGTTGGACTTCAAAAAACAAGGCGTGACGTCGGTGATATTGGATTTACGCGATAACAGTGGTGGTTATGTGGACGCCGCGGTCGATGTAGCTAGCTTGTGGTTGGACAATAAGGTTGTTGTAACCGAACGTAGTGGCGACGTTGTCAAAGACACGTTACGTTCAGGCAGTAATCCGATTTTAGCGGGTTTGCCGACAGTTGTTTTGGTAAATGGCAACACCGCCAGTGCCAGCGAGATTGTATCGGGCGCCTTGCAGGATTACAAAGCAGCCAAGCTAGTTGGCGATAAAACTTTTGGCAAGGGTAGCGTTCAGCTGCCAATAGAGCTTGATGGTGGCGCCCTGGTCAAAGTTACGGTCGCTCGTTGGTATACTCCAAATGGCAATAATATTAGCCAACAAGGCTTGACGCCTGACGTTACAGTAAGCTTGTCGCAGTCCGATGTTGATAAAGGTATTGATCCGCAGGTTGATGCCGCCAAGAAGGCTCTTGGTTTATAACGCTTGTGCATTAACGGTTGACTATAGTAAGATAGGGGTAATATGGAAACAAAGAAAAAGATTCTACTTGTCGAGGATGATGTGGCGCTATCGAGTGTTTATAAATCTCGTCTTGAAATGGAGGGGTTCGAAACCAAAACTGTTAATAACGGCGAGGTGGCCTTGTCGGCAGCGGTAGAGTTCAAGCCTGATCTTGTCTTGTTGGACGCTATGATGCCAAAAATCAGTGGTTTTGACGTTTTGGATATCTTGCGCAATACCCCCGAGACATCGAATATCCGGGTTATTATGTTGACGGCTCTTAGTCAGCCCAAGGATAAAGAGCGAGCCGAAGCGCTTGGCGTTGATGAATATCTGGTCAAATCTCAGGTGGTGATTGGCGATGTTGTCGAACGCGTTAGGTTTCACCTAGGTTTACTCGAATCCTAAAAAGTCGTTATTTTATTGGTAACAAAAAATCGCCTTAATCAAAAGGCGATTTTTGTTAGTGGACAGTTAACTAGATAACTGATACTTGAGTTCGAGGAGTAGTTTTGCCGGTAAAACGACTCTTGCGGACCTTGTTGAATACTACGGTGCCATCAATTGCGGCATGAATAGTAAAGTCGCCACTGATGTATGTACCAGGACCAGAGATCTTGGTTGAACCTGTCTGGCGTACCAAAACTTCGCTGGTGCGAACTTTTTGGCCACCAAAACGCTTAACGCCTAGTCGTTGACCAGGACTGTTATGGATATTTTTGGCTGTTCCGCCGGCTTTGACGTGTGACATTTAATAACTCCTAAAACTTTAATAACAAAATTTAGACCATTGTACCAAATATATTACGTCCAGTCAAGTTGGGCTGGGCGGCATCAAAATATCTAGTCAACTTTGGTCAGGACTAGCAATTCGCGGGCTACAATTTGGTCCTCGCGGAAGTACAGAAGGTCGTTTTGGGATACATTCATGAATTCGTGTGGGCGATAGCCATAACGGGCGATGGTAGCGATTAAGGGTAGGTGAGTAAAACGGCCGTCCTTGTCACGCCAAGCTGGCACAGCGATACATACCGGTGTGCCAGGCTTGACTTGTGATCCAAGGTTGCGCAAAAACTCAGTGATTATATAATTGCAGTTTTTGACGACTTCTTCGAGTTTGGCGGGTGATGGTGGGGCACTGAAGGGTTGGCCAAGGTATGTCTCGCCAACAACGGCATCGATCGGCTGTTGCCATTTGGTCGTCATGGCATCACCGGGGTGCAATCGTACCTTAAACTGTTTGCGAAAACTATCGTCGAGCCACTGCAGGTTCTCGTGGCTATAGTCGATCATTTTGACCGACAGGTCGGTGCCATAAGCGGCGTAACCCATCAATACTGCTTCTTGCAAAACAACGCCGGTGCCACAAAATGGGTCAAGAATAGTCGCCTGATGATCGGCGTCATTTGGTAGGGCGGCCAAATTAATCATGATTTGGGCAAGCTTTGGGGGTAACATGCCAACAAAAGCATCGCGCTTTGGGCGACCTTGGTCACGTTTGGCGTAGGCGGTGATGTTTTGCGAGCCGGTACTCTCGGCAATGATGGCTTTGCCGTTAGTGCCAGCAACAATCATTAGTTCGACTTTGTTGGCGGATAGGCCAAGTTTGTTGTGGTGACTGGTGGCGGTACTGAGGGCAAGGTCAGAGTTGGGGATTAATCGCAGACTGACGCCTGATTTTTTCAATTTTTGCTTTAAAACAATCCCGACCTTTTGAACGTCGCGAGCGTTGACGCGAAGGTTATATGCACTGATACCTAGGGTTATTTTGCCACCAAATGATGACCATTCATCGCTGTAGTGTTGAATAATCTTCTGGCTAATCTGGTGCCAGTCGTTGCGATTAACCTCGGCAATAACCTTACCGGCCTTCAAGACTCCGCCAAAACGTTGAACGTCAAAATTATCGGTGTCGATATTGACGACCTGTGGTGCTAGCGGGCTAACATTATGGCCGCCAAAGACTCTTTCTAGCTCGGCGGTGCCAAGGGCGGGTTGTCTGCCTAAAATTGCAATATACATATAGACCTATTATACGTGGTAATGTCTTTTTAGGTGCTATAATTATTGCAGTTATGTCATTTCGTTCTTGGGTAACGTTAATTACTTTTATACTTTTGGGTCTGTTGGTGTTTTTTGGCTGGCACGAGATCGCCAAGGCCTGGAACTTGTTAGGGACAGTCAACATTTGGATCTGGTTGATCTTTATACCAGCGCAATTAGTCAGCTATTTTACAACCGGCGAAATCATGTATTCGTATCTGCGGTCACGCGGTAATTTGCAGACTATGTCGCGCTTGACGATGACGCGTATCGCATTGGAATTAAATTTCGTTAACCATATTTTGCCAAGTGGCGGGGCGGCCGGGTTTTCGTATCTGAGCTGGGTGCTAAAACGACACGATGTCAGTGTTGGGCGATCAACAATGGCGCAAATCGTCCGTTTTGTAATGACTTTTGCCAGCTTTGTAGTATTGTTGGCAATATCGGTCACCGTATTGCTGTTTGATCATGCGATTAATCAGGCGATTACTATCATCAGTTTGATATTGGTGGCTTCGATTGTCGGCGGTACGGCCTTGATTATATATGTCGTCAGCAGCAAGCGACGATTGACGATTATATCCAGTTGGTTGACGCGAATAACGAACAAATTAGTCAGGTTTGTCACCGGTGGCAAAAAGCGTCAGGTATTGCGCCTGGCAACGGTCGAGAATTTCTTTGAAGAATTACACCTGGATTATTTGGAAATAAGGCGAGAAAAGCGAATTTTGGTTCGTCCGTTTGTCTGGGCTTTGGTAACCAACGCGCTGGATGCCATGTTACTTTACGTCGTCTTTTTGGCGCTTGGTCATTCGGTTAGCCCGGCGACACTGTTTATATCATTCGGCCTGTCGTCATTTGTTAGTGTATTGTCGGTATTGCCTGGCGGTGCCGGTATTTACGAGACAGTTATGATTGCGTTTTTGGCATCGGCCGGGGTCTCGTCCGAGGTAGCAATTGCCGGCACTTTGCTGTCGAGGGCGACATTGCTAACAGGTACGGTGGTGTTTGGCTATGTATTTTATCAACTAACGATTAACAAATATGGTCGAAACACAGCCTAGATTAATCTTTGGCGTCAGTGATTTTATTGCGATAGTTAACCAGACGCTCGATTATGCATACCCAGTTGTCGAGATCGAGGGCGAAGTATCATCGTTTAAAGTTAACCAGGGCAAATACGTCTTTTTTGACATAAAGGACAGTCAGTCCAGCATTGGTTGTTTTATGAGTGTCTGGCAACTGCGGCTGCCGATCGAGGATGGCATGAAAGTGATCGTTAGCGCCACGCCCAAGCTGACCCAGTGGGGTAAGTTTAGTCTGACGATTAAAACTATCCGTCCCAGTGGTGAAGGGGCATTGAAAAAAAGTTTTGATATTTTGAAAGCCAAACTTGACCAGGAGGGCTTGTTCGCCATTGATCGCAAGCGACAGCTGCCGTCCAGCCCGCAACACGTTGCGGTTATTAGCAGTACTGAAGCCGCCGGTTATGCTGACTTTGTTAAAATACTGAACGATCGGTGGGGTGGTGTTAGGGTCGATGTTGCTCACGTTCAAGTTCAGGGCGCCAGTGCACCCGACCAGATAATTCGCGCGATTAATTATTTTAATCAACAACAGGTTATACCGGATGTATTGGTGATTATTCGTGGTGGCGGCAGCGCCGATGATTTGTCGGCCTTTAATGACGAGCCGCTGGTGCGGGCGATTGCCGCCAGTCGCATTCCGACATTGGTTGGTGTTGGTCACGAAACCGACGAAAGTTTGGCAGATATGGTGGCTGATGTACGAGCGGCTACACCCAGCAACGCAGCCCAGATTTTGGTCTCAGACAAAAACGATGCGATCAAGTCGATTAGAACCAAAACGGGTTCATTATTGCCACGAATACTACAAATTATTGATCGCCAACAACAAATCGTCACCGACCTGGTTTATGGCGCGGTCAAACAGATGGATAGGGCAGTTGATGATCAGGTTAAAAATTTGTTGTCGATACGCAGTATACTGACCCAGCTTGACCCAAACATGGTTTTGAGGCGAGGCTACGCCTTAATTCGGGGCGACACTAAGCCCGGAGAAGTTATCGAAGTCGAAACATTAAAGATTATATTAAAAGCAGAGGTCAAAAATGTCACAATCAAGTAAAACAATTCAAGAGAAAATAACCGAACTTAATCAATTGGTGGCCTGGTTTGATGGGGATGATTTTGTTATCGAGCAAGCCCTTGATCGGTATAAGCAGGCCGAGGCATTGGCGGCGGATATCGAAAAAGAACTACTATCGCTAAAAAATGATATTCAAGTGGTCAAGCAAAAGTTTGATCGAGACAACTAGATGTTATGGCTGGCGATAGGCGTTTTAATTTTAGTACTGTTATTCAGTTTGGTTGTGTTACGTGGCGCACCTTACGTACCAAGTTTGGGCAAGACACTAGCGCCAGCTTTTTTGGAACTATATCGACTGGGTCCAAGTGATGTTTTAGTGGACGTCGGCAGCGGTGATGGGGTCGTACTGCGTCACGCTTCGCGTTTGGGTGCCCAAGCGGTTGGTTATGAGATTAATCCGATCTTGGTTTTGGTATCGCGATTACTGTCGTGGGGTGATCCGCGAGTTCGGGTTGTCTTTACGGATTTTTGGTTCAGCAAATTACCGGCCGATACGACGGTTGTCTATGTTTTTACGGTTACGCGTGATGTTGCCAAAATGGTGCGTTTTTTACAACAAGAGGTTAATCGAATAGGTCATCCGATCAGTGTAATTAGTTTGGGTTTTGAGCTAAACGGGGTAGACTTAACAGCTCGACATGGTGCTCATAATCTGTATCTGCTAAAACCTTTACAGACTAATCAAGCACAAGTATAATTACGCTATGATTCACAAAAACCATCAGGCGCAAAAAGGCATTATTAACGTCTGGGTGGCGACAACTATCGGTCTGATAGTTTTGTCGGTTGCGGTGGCTATCTTTGCGGTTTGGGCGCTTATTAATTACACCGATCAAAAAACCAATGTCGACTCCAAGATTAATGACGCTGTCGTAACGGCCAAGAAAGATCAAGTCGATGTTGACGAAGCCAAATTCACCGAGCGCGAAAAAGAACCGATGCGTCAGTTTACCGGCCCCAGTGATTATGGTGGTGTAACATTTAATTATCCAAAGACCTGGAGTGCATTTGTTAACAAGGATGCGGCCAGCGGCGGCACCTACGAAGCTTACCTTAACCCAGTGGTCGTTCCGCCAATCAGTTCGACCCAGCAGTTTGCGATTCGAGTTTTGATCGAGGAAAAAGATTACGACAAAGCTGTTACTGGTTATGACGCTCAGGTTAAAAAAGGCGATCTTAAATCAAGCGCTTTTTCGGTTGATGGCAGCAACGGCACTCGCCTGGACGGCAGTTTTAGCAAGGACATTCGTGGAGCGGCGGTCTTGTTCAAGATTCGCGACAAAACCCTGACGATTCGAACCGATGCTAACACCTTTATGGCCGACTTTAACGCTTTGATCGCAACGATTAAATTCAATCAATAACACAAACTATCCGTACATGCTACAATAATGGCATATGGGGACGGTGCAAGGTGATAGTAATCAACAGCTTTTTGACAGACCACTAACAGATGGCGTTTCGTCGTTTGTGGCGGCCGCCCACGAGCTCAAATCTCCTTTGGCGTTGATTCGTCAACTCAGTTTAATGATCGAAAGCGGCGATTTGTCGCCAAGTGATCAGCAGCGCTTGCTGCGTCAAATCAGTTTGACCAGCGAAAGAGCACTGCGTTTGACCAGTGACCTTACTCGGTCGGTGCGTTTGTCGGAGGCAATGTTCGAGCTCGAGCCGATTAATCCACAACAATTATGCCGTGATATTGTTCACGAATTAACGCCGCTATTTGCGCTGCATGACCGCCGGGTTAAATTAGTAACCCGCAAACATCCACTGTTACTGGTCGCCAATCGTGATCTGTTGCGCCGGGTAATCATGAGTTTTAGCGATAACGCTTTGCACTACACCCAGGACGGCTCGGCGATCGAAATCAAGGTCGGCTGTCACAGTGGGGGCAGTGTTATTCGCTTGGGTGTGCGCGATTACGGTCCGGGACTCAGTCGACTTAATCGCCGGCAGCTAAAGTCGGGCCGTAATCTTGGGCCAATGCCGCTTCATTCTCGACCCCAAAGCAGTGGGCTGGGACTGTACATAGCCAGTCAATTTGCCGATGCTATGAACGCCAAGATCGGCGTAACTCAACACCGTGACGGTGCCACATTTTTTATCGACCTGCAGGCATCGCGACAGCTAAGGCTAATATGAACCAGTCTAAAGTGTTAATAGTCGAGGATGATAAATGGTTGGCCCAGCAACAATCATTGATGTTATCTAGGGCTGGGTATTTGGTAACGCATGTTGTCGGTGCCGACGAGGCTATTGCGGCGATCGATGATTTAGTGCCCGATGTGATTGTTTTGGATGTTTTGCTGCCCGGAACAACTGCCTTTAGTTTGATGCACGAGCTTCAATCGTATGGTGATACTGGCGCTATTCCGATTATTTTGTCGACTAATCTGGCGGCCGATTTATCGTTGGACGACCTAGCGCCATATGGCGTCAGGCGCCTGTTGGATAAGACGACTATGCTGCCCGATGACTTGTTGGCAGCGGTTCGTGGCGTGCTGTTATGAAAACCATAAAAACGCCAGCGATCGTTTTGCGCCGGACTAACTACGGCGAGGCCGACCGGATATTGCAATTATTAACCCCGGACGGAAAATTGAGCGTTATGGCCAAAAGTGCCCGCCGCGAAAAAAGCCGTTTGTCGGGCGGGATCGAGCTATTCTCGATTTGCGATGTGGTTGTCGGCGAAGGAAAGGGCGAGTTGGGTATTTTGACTTCGGCCCGTCTGGTTCATTTTTATAACAACATCATGACCGACTACGACCGAATGCAGTTTGCCTATTTGGCGATCAAATTAGTTTCGGCCGCCAGCGAGAATATTGATGGGTCAGATTGGTATGATTTGATGGCCGAGGTTTTGATGGGCTTGGACGCCCATTCGGTTGATTTGCGTTTGGTACAAACATGGTTTTATCTGCATTACTCGGCGTTGATGGGGTACGAACTTAGTTTGTGGCACGACGTCACCGGAGCGGCACTGGTGGCCGACCAATCGTACCGTTATGACGTTGCCGAGAAGGGTTTGCGGGCAGTTG
The DNA here is from genome assembly GCA_903861015.1 of uncultured bacterium. Lineage (GTDB taxonomy): Bacteria > Patescibacteriota > Saccharimonadia > Saccharimonadales > Saccharimonadaceae > UBA1547. The sequence goes on along the minus strand of CAIOSL010000030.1, from coordinate 1,153 downwards.
TCGGCGGTACGTTAACATCCGACCATATCAAATTACTTCGTTTAATTGCTACCAAGCCACTCAAAATTATTGCTCAAATCGGCGGTATTAATGATGTGATTGGTGATTGTATGATGGTTGCGCGCGAACATGCTGCCATAAACTAGCCAATAACTGGTATAATAGGTGTTAATTATGAGCGACAAAAATACCAAGAACGTCAAAATGGAATCAATCGTCAGTTTGGCCAAGCGCCGGGGCTTTATATATCAAGGCAGCGATGTCTATGGTGGTTTGAGCGGTACCTGGGATTACGGCCCATTGGGCGTGGCTTTAAAACGCAACATCATGAACTTGTGGTGGAAGATGTTTATCGAAGAGCGCGACGATATGTACGGTGTTGACGCGGCGATTTTGATGAACCAAAAAGTTTGGCAGGCCAGTGGTCATGTCGACACTTTTAGCGATCCACTAGTTGAAGATTTAGTTACCAACCAACGTTTTCGTGCCGACCATTTGATCAAAGACGCTGGTTTTTTGGCCGACGGTTTGTCGTTTGAGGCGATGGATAATTTGATCAAGGAAAAAGGCCTAAAAAGCCCGAACGGCAACGAATTATCGGCCGTCCGATCATTTAACATGATGTTCAAAACCAATGTTGGGCCTGTCGAGGACGAATCAAGCATTAGTTATTTGCGTCCCGAGACCGCCCAGGGTATTTTTACCAATTACAAAAACGTCCTCGATAGTTTTTATCCTGATTTGCCATTTGGTATTGGCCAGCAGGGCAAGGCTTTTCGCAACGAGATTAGTCCACGCGACTTTATCTTTCGCTCGCGCGAATTTGAACAGATGGAGGTTGAGTATTTTGTTCATCCCGATAAATGGGAAGAGTCATTCGAAATGTGGCGCAAATTGGTTTGGGATTGGTGCGCAGCAATTGGTTTGCCAACCGAATCCGTCCACGAACTAGAAGTCCCGGCCGAAGATCGGGCCCATTACAGCAAACGCACAATTGATTTTGAATTTGATTTTCCGATTGGCCGCGAAGAATTATTGGGGTTGGCGTATCGAACCAATTTTGACCTGGGCAATATCCAACGAGTTGCTGGCAAAAGTATGGACTATAACGTCAAAGGCACTAACGAAAAGTTTGTGCCGCACGTCATCGAGC
>CAIOSL010000029.1 GCA_903861015.1 uncultured bacterium | reverse complement strand
TTGCGCTTTTATGCATGGCCTAATTGTAGCAAATTTCTAGCTAATAATAAATCGACTACTTTAGATCCAGAACAACCAAGTGCTCGATGTGCGGTGTGCGTGGAAAGAAGTTATAGCCACGGTGGTAGCGTACGCCATATTTGGCTGACAGGCGTTCGACATCGCGGGCTTGGGTGACGGGGTTACACGACAAATAAACGATTCGTTTAGGTTGGACGGCTAACAGTTTGTCGGTGACGTCGTCGTGCAGGCCGGCGCGTGGCGGGTCGACGATAATAGTCGCGTCACCAGTAATGTGGTCAAGGGCTTTTTCGCTTGGGGCCAAGATCGCCTGGACGGCTTTTTCGCGCTCCAACGCGGTAATATTACGGCGCATCTCGATAACGGCGGGTTCGTTTATTTCGACCATGGTAACCTTGCTGCCACCAATCGTCAGGCCAATTGACCCAACGCCACTGTACAAATCGACGGTTGGCTGGTCGGTGTTGATCCACTGCTGCATGTCCTTTAGGGCCTGTTCGTAAACGGCCAAGTTGATTTGGAAAAAGCCTTCGACGGCATAATTAAATGGCACACCCAAAATATTGTCGCTTAAACTGGTTTCGCCAAAACTTTGCAGGATTTTGGTAATAACGCTAGCGGGGCTTTTGGGATTCGAGAAAATTACTTGCAGACCGGCAACGCCCAATTGGTTAAATTCGCGGTCGGTAAAGCTGATAAAGTCAGGGTTTTTGACATACAGCTGCATGACGGTAGAACCAGATTGGCTACAGCGCACCAAAAGCGTTTTTAGATCATAAGCTCGAATGTCGGCTTTTTTGCGCAACAAATCGCGCATGGCTTGCCCCGCCCGATTGATCGGCAGCATAGCTAAGCTGGTGCTGTCAACAGGTACTTTGCCGTGTGTGCCGCGTCGAAAGAACGACAGGTCTAGTTGGTTGTTCACTTTATCCCAATACCAGCTGTATTCGATTTTGTTACGGTATTGGTAATCACGGCCATCGCTATAGATTTCGATCGCCTCTGGCAAAACGATATTATGCAGTTCAAAGGCCTCTTCGATCAAGGCCGCCTTGTAATGTTGCTCGCTGTCAAAATTCATAATTTGCCATGGGCTAGTCGACAAATAACTGTCTTCGTCACGTGGGGCGATACGCTGAGGGCTGGCTTCGATAACTTCGGTAACTACGCCTTCGGCCAGCTTGGCTTTCTTTTTGGTGACCTGGACGTTAACGGTTTCGCCGGGCAATCCACCCCAAACAAATATCCGCTGGCCACTGCCCATGGTTGCGATCGTGCGACCACCGCCAACAATCCCTTCAAGCTTAACGGTAACGATCGGTAAAGTTTTTTTCTTCATCGGCCTATTATACCTGATTGTCGTTTTTATTTACAGATACAGATAAAATATGGTATAATATAGATAATAATCGCCTTGCTGCCCACAACCCTCAAGTGCGACAGTTTCGTCTAAATACAAAGAGCTGTTAGGCTCTTTTTTGTTTGTGTTTTTAGGCATATATTGTTCCATTCTTGTATTCATTAAATACCTCTATTGCCATCTTGTAATCGAGTATC
>CAIOSL010000028.1 GCA_903861015.1 uncultured bacterium | reverse complement strand
CTGGCAAGTGAGCGTTCCGCTCCCTCGCCAGCAAGCTAAGCTAACCGCTTATCTAGACTTTTACAACCAAAAGCGCGTACACTTAGGCTTGCAGATGCGAGTGCCGGTCAGCATGTTGCAGAGGTCTTGAGTTTTATACGGCTGATTCGACACTTTACAATCGCCTACTTTTGCTTTATAATCACGTCTGATTGTATTTATTATTTTAAAGAGGTAAGTAAACAGAATATGCCAATTATCAAATCAGCCATCAAACGAGCAAAACAAACCATTAAGCGCCGCGAGCGAAATGTCGGTATTAAACGCGAGATCAAAACCGCTGTTAATGCTTTTTTGGCCAACCCAACCGCTAAAGGCCTAAGCGCCGCTCAAAGCGAGCTAGACACCGCTGTTAAAAAGGGCTTGCTAAAGAAAAACACTGTTGCCCGCCGAATGACCCGCCTGGCTGGTGTTGCTAAAAAAGCTGGCCTGGGCAAGGCCGAAGCCACTGTTGCTCCAAAAGCTGCAAAAGTTGCTAAAACAACCGTCAAAAAGACTGCTGCAAAGAAACCAGCTGTCAAAAAAGCTGTAGCCAAGAAAACTACAAAGTAGCTTTTTTGCAATCTTTCAAAAGACGACCCGCTTGGGTCGTTTTTTATATAGCCGATACCTGTAGTAGCGCGCGTTCCAGCAGCAGCCATGGTTCGGCGCGCGAGATCTTGATGTCGTCGTCCAGCGCAGCAAAGATGACAACAATCTTGGCGACGCCAGTTTTGCCTAGACGTTTGGCGATAGCCGACAGCTTAGATACAACAAAAGGATGGATTGCAAAATCTTTGGCCACTTCAACACTAGGGTCGGCATTAGTCACCGCAGCCAGTTGAAATACCTGGGTCGACAGTAATCCGATCAGCCGATAGACATCCTCGGACTGCTCGAAAATTTTGATCATATCATGCAAACGAACAACATCACCTTTTAGGGCGGTCTCGAACAAATTAAAGACGTTCTCGACCGGATTTGGTTCGATGATATCGTGGATAACATCCACCGATATAGCGTCGACTAGAGCTAACTTTTGCAGAGCATAAAACAACTGCCACTGATCTAGCCCCACCCAAGCAACCAGGGCTCTGGCAATATTCTTATCGATGGCTAATCCCTGGCGCGCCGCTTCGTCTTGGACCCATTTTTCGGCCAGATTAAGATCGCGGTCAGTCCAGGCCTTGAACTCTTTGATCGTTGCCTGCCCCACCAAAGCCTTGTAGGTCAAAGTGCGTTTATCAAGTTTTGGTTCGATCAAAATCAATGCGATATCGTCGGACAGCCGACCAATCCAGTCCTTGAAAATTGGCCAAATTGACTTGTTCGAGCCCAGGTCACGCACAATAATCAAGCGTTTGTCGGCGAATAAACTGGTGCTCATGATGATGTCGGGCAGTCCAGACAATTCGAGGCTGGCACCGTCGTATTTTTCGACTTGGCCAGCAAAACCAAATACAAGGCTAGCCAAATATCGATCGATTTCGAACGAATTATCACCACTTAAAACAGTAATCATTATCTTTAGTATAGCCTAGATTTGCTGACAAAACGGACAAATATGCGTTCCGCGGCCAGCTACCCGCAATTTGACAACTTTGGTGTCACAACGCGAACAAGTCAAACCTTCGCGTCTAAAAACCCTAGCAAAATCCATATAACTGCCCTTTTTGCCTTCGGCATTAACATAATTACGATTGGTGCTGCCGCCTTTTTCGATCGATAGGTTCATAACAAAGCGCACCTCGATATAGAGTTGCTCAAACTCGGCCTCGGTAATCGTATTAACCAGGCGCGATGGGTGAATTTTGGCTCCCCACAAGGCCTCATCGGCATAGATATTGCCGACGCCAGCAATCACCGACTGATCAAGCAGCGCCGCCTTGATACTACTGCGAGCCCGACGCGTAAAACGTTCTCTGAATTGTAACGGCGTAAAGTCGGCCTCGAGTGGTTCAGGGCCAACCCGTTTCATGAAATCGATATTTGGAATTTCGACGGTTGGGATTAACTTGACCCAGCCAAATTTGCGTTGATCGTTAAAGTATAGGTGCGAGCCGTCGGCAAAACTGAGCGTCACACGAGTTGATTTGTCTGGTAATGCTCCGATTAGACTGCCGTTGGGGTGACCTGCCCCAAACCGCGACTTGTTATCAACAAAAACTAATTGGCCGGTCATTTTTAAATGAACCACTAACGAATAACCTGACGACAAGTCGATTAATAAGACTTTGGCTCGGCGTCTGACATTGGTGATGCAGGCCCCAATCAAAAACTGCTCGACATCCGCCGCCGCGTTAGGAAAGCCTTTAGGGTAATCACTGCTGACGGCGGCGACTTTACGATTAATTATTAGTCGATGAAGACCGCGCTTGACGGTCTCGACCTCTGGTAGTTCGGGCATTTGAATCCTCCTTTATGGCCATAGATCCCCGGTTAAGGACCGATAGTTTGGTATTTGAGCTGCAAATAGTTTTAATATAGTATCAAGGTTAGCGCCGAGCGAACCGCGCACTGACGAACATGACGAAGCCCATAATTGTTTGACCGCCTGATTGGCTTTTACAATCTCGAACTTGTATAATACACCGCTAGCGCACAACCCTGACAGGTTATCGTCATAATTTGTACTGTTAGTTTTAACAAAATTAGCTTGATTTAAAGCGCCAGTAAACTGCTCGTAAGACGGTGTGTTGTTTGACAAAGGAACTCGATTAATTTCTTGCCCCTGATATCCCTTGCTAATCACCAGGCTACGATTAATAGGTGAAATTATAACTTGATATGACCTAAAATTCTCTTCGGCCACAATCGGTCCGCGTACGGTCATGCGGATCGATGAGTCAACTGCGGACTCTAGTAATGCTTGCTGATCGGAAGTTACGGATTGGCCCGGGTTAGACGAAGGAAATATGACCTGAATTAATAAATATAACCCAATCAAAATAACCGCCACGATCGCGACCACTAGCAGAATTGGCGTAACCGGTGTGGTACTGTATTTATTAGCCATCACTATTACTATACCCTGAAACCAGAGGCCAATCAAACTGATTTAAAGGTCGCCCCAATTATCGCCAACCGTCACATCGACTTTGAGTTTGATCCCCAATTCAGGGGCGATGTTTTCCATAGCTAACCGCAATATTTCAACGATTTTGTCG
>CAIOSL010000027.1 GCA_903861015.1 uncultured bacterium | reverse complement strand
GATCTAACCTTGATGCTTTTAAATCTGCAAGCAGTGCTATTAGTTCTTTGACTAGCAGCGAGAAGTCGGAGCGGGACGAGATAAAGCGTCGGCAAAGTACCGAGAGTTTGGATGTAGTAAAACAATTTTTCAATATAGTGGATCGAGCTAACGATAAATTAGAGAATAGTAATTACAGTAAGGCTGTCTGGTCTGGATTGGTTCTTTACGCGGCAATTGATAATTTTAATGCCTATGGAAACGACAAGTATCCAAATTGTCCAAATACCAATTGTCTGATAAGCGTCCTTAAAGACAAAAAATATCTGGACGGTGTTAATGTGATTGAAGACGGCACAACCTATGAAACGAATAGTGACAACAGTGGCTACAAAACAACAATTAATAGTAGCGTCTTGAGTCAGCCGATTAAATTTGAAGTATCGTACTAGTACTTTATAGAAGTAGGTTATTGCTGCTGTTCGGTTTGTGGGGCGGTTACGTTGACTGTAATTGTCGTTCTGACTATTGCTTCTTCATCGGTTTTAATGGCGCTCATATACAAAGTGTACGAGCCGGGGGTGACGTTGGGGTTAGCACCGATATAAAATTGCATAGTTGAGGTATTGGCCGAGTCGGAAGAGTTCATGACGTATCCAGAAGGCCCATGTCCATCACCGTTATATTGAGGTGTGGTCCAGTTGACACTTGCTCCGCTGGATGTTGACGCGGCAAACGGCCCCACATGCGATCCGGCCTCAACCGTAAACGAGCGGGGGGTGACTATCGAGAAACTTGGGTTGGCGGTTACGCAGCCAACGCCTTGGCATTGAGAGGAATAACTTGTTCGGTTGGTTGGTGGTTGATCAGTGACGTTGGGGTCTGGCGTGGCTGTCTGCACTGCAATCGTGCCGAGAGCGGCATCTGGCTGCACGATTAGCTGGTCGTCTGCGGGTTTTGTGACGGTATTCACATTTACGTTAGCGGTTTGAAGACTAGTTGAAGTAGGATGCGTGTACGTAAACAGACCGAATGATAGCACTACTGACACGATCACCAAGGTTATCGCAGATCTTTTTAATAAGGTTTTCTTAATCATGAGCCAATATTAGCAGTATAGGGGTTATTATTCAACGCACGGCACTTATTGGTATACTATCAATATGGAATCAGGTCGTGATGACGTAAGACTGTTAAACCCGGATATTGAGCGGGATGCGCTATTTGCTTTTGGTTGGTTTAGTAGGCCCGAAGGAAGGCAAACGTTACTGAGTATGGGCAACGCCGAGCACGAGATATTGACTTCGACGATAGAGGGCGAGAAAAATACGATTAGGGATTTTATTAGACTCGAGGCGGACAAGCAGCAGATTACGCGTATGATATCGGTGGACGACAAGACTATAGGCGCTGTTTGGATCGAACTGTACGAGAATCATGGCGTCAAACCACCGAGTGTTCACATTATTATCGGTGATCCTGAGTATCGAGGGAAAGGGATTGGGGCTTCGGTGATGCGATCGGCGATTGACTATGCTCGCCACGAACTTGGCTACAAGACAATATATTCACGGCATTTGGTTGCTAACCAGGCGATTATAAGCGTAAATAAATCTCTTGGGTTTGAGAATGATGGCGAACCATATTGCGATGCCAATGGTTTGACATGGCAGAATGTCAAGTTGGCGTCTTGACGTCGGTAATTAATGAAAATATTTTGCTATCATTAAGATATGTCTGCTTATAAATACGAAATTATTCTAGTGAATGAAT
>CAIOSL010000026.1 GCA_903861015.1 uncultured bacterium | reverse complement strand
TGGCGATATATTTGACCGCAAATATGGCGCTGGTCGAACTAGGCGCAATATTCGTCGATCGGCCTAAGCGATCATTTCTTCAAGGGCATTGATAATATCGGTCGTAACTTCGATGCGGGTTTTTTTGCCATCGATTTCAATCAGCATCCCAAGATCTTTGTAGTATTCGATAACCGGCATGGTCTTGTCCTGAAACTCTTGAAAACGGGTTTTTAGGATTTCTTCGGTATCATCGTGGCGGTTCAGGCGGTCGTTGTTAATCTGGCGGCCCAGCCAACGAACATGAGATTCGTTGTTTGATATGTTCAAGTAAATTACGGCACGCAGAGGGTGGCCTGATTGTTTGAGGGCCTGGATAACACCCGGCTCTTCACCGTGCCAGCGGCCGACCGAACTCAAAATCAGCGGCCGACCAGCCAACTTGTCTTGTTTTAAGAAGGGCAATACAATCTCGGCGTAGTCGTCACTGGGGATCAACTGACCGCTACGAACATAATCCTTGATGCGCTCGGGTATGACGCTCCCGCGCAAAATTTCGCCGCCGCCGATTAACGTACCGTCTAATAATTGAGAGAATTCATGACCCTGGTAGTCTTTGCCGGCGAAAGGTCGCCCAAAAATATTGATTGTTCCTGCCCCTAGCCAATTCTTGATCGCTGCAATTTTCTTTGTGTCATACATCTTGTATTAATTATAACCGAGTTTTAAAAAATATCGATAGCTTGTGGCCGAGGTGACTAGCACTCGTTGACACGGAGTGCCAAGCAAGGCTATAATGTGGTTATGACTGAACGCCAGATCCAAATACTAGCCGCCATTATCGAACAACACGCCGAGATTGCCGCACCGGTCGGCAGTGTGATGCTGGCTAAACTATTTGGCGTTTCTAGTGCGACTATTCGCAGCGAAATGGCGCGACTGGAGGAAATGGGCTATATCACCCAGCCACACACCAGCGCCGGCCGTATTCCGACTGATACCGGCTACCGTTTTTATGTCAATCGCCTAAACGAATCTTATGATAACGTTGAATCGATGGCCCTGTCGATGATCGATCGTGGTGCGAGAGCGATCGAAGCCCGGGTTAATACTCATGGTGGCGATAGCGCCGATCGGGCAATCCGCAGTGCTGTCGACAGCCTGGTTGATTTGACGCATAACCTTGGCATTGCCACCATTGGCGACGAGCTGTACATGAGTGGTATCGGCAATTTGTTTTCACAGCCCGAGTTTAGCCAGACCGATCATGTTCAGGCCGTAGCCAGGCTGTTGGACAACTTGGACCCGTGGCTACGCGAGGCGCTGCCCAACGAACCACTCAATGTCTATATCGGTTCCGAGAACCCAATCGGCAAGACTAGCGGTGTCAGCTTGATTATCAGCCGCTACCGTTCGCCATACAGCGACCGTAGTTACATCGGCGTTTTGGGGCCAACCCGTCAAAGTTATGACCGCGTCATGCGACTGGTCCGCCATGCCGGGGCGATGCTAGAAGAAATACTGTAATTATTAAGGACAAAGAGGATTATTATATGACTGACAAACTAAAAAAGACTAAAAAACCATCAGCAGCTGAGATAAAAATCGCTGAACTGACCGACGATTTGCAGCGAACTCGGGCTGACTTTGAGAATTTTCGCAAGCGTAGCGAATCGGATCGAGCGGCGGCCCGCGAAGCTGGTCAAGCCAGTGCAATTTTGAAATTATTGCCGGTTATCGATAATATCGAGCGGGCGATTGCTTATGTTCCCGACGAACTCAAGGACAACAAATGGGCTCAAAGCGTCGCTGGCCTAACCAAGAGCCTCGAAAAGTCGCTCGAAAGTCTGGATTTGAAGCGAATTAACGCCAGTGCTGGTGTCGTCTTTAATCCCGAACTACACGAAGCGATCCAATTTGAAGAAGACGCCACTGGTGATACAGAGGTTATCGTCAGCGAAATGCAAGCTGGCTACACTTTGGCTGGTCGTCCAATTCGACATGCTATGGTTAAAGTAACCAGACAGTAATATAATAGTTTTAACATTAGTCGTTAAAGGGGGTGGGTGGTATAAATGGCAACAGAATCGCTAACACTTGTTGTTAACCCAGGTAGCGCCAGTCGCAAATACGCAATTTTTGCGAACGGTTACAAATGGGCGAGTATTAATTTTGAATACGTTAACGGCAAAGTTTTTGGCAAGATTGAACATGCCGGTCAACAGTACTCGCAGACCTATGATGACCCTGATCTTAACAATGTTTCCAGTTACGTGATGCCGCTGCTGTACGAGCGACAAGTGGTTGATGCGACCGACAAGGTGACGGTTATTGGCATTCGAATTGTCGCCCCAGGCGACCGCTTTATGAAGGATCAGCAGGTAACACCCGAGGTCGAAGAGGCTCTCGAAGACGAGTTGCGCTTGGTGCCATTGCACATTGCAACCGGACTGTTCGAGATTAAACAATTAAAGGCATCGTTTCCGGGTGTACCGATCATTACCGTATCGGACAGTGCTTTTCATGCCACCAAGCCAGAATGCGCCTGGTACTACGGTATCGACGTCGATCTAGCCGACAAATTGGGCATTAAACGCTATGGTTATCACGGTGTATCGGTCGAATCGGTGGTCCGCAGCTTGACCAAGACCAATCAACTGCCGTCAAAGACTATTATCTGCCATTTGGGCAGCGGCAGCAGTGTAACGGCGGTTTTGGACGGCCAGAGTGCCGACAATACCATGGGTTATACACCACTCGAGGGCTTGCTGATGGCATCACGCAGCGGCAGCATTGATATATCGGCAGCGCTAGCGATCAAACGCGAGCTGTACCTGACCGACGAAGGTCTAGAGCGCTACTTAAACCAAAAGGGCGGTCTAATGGGTGTTAGCGGTACTTCAAACGACATCCGCCAACTGCTGGTCAATGAGGAAAGTGGTGATAAGCGCGCCGGCCTGGCTCTGGGTTTGTTTACCCACCGCGTTCAGCAGGCGATTGGTCAAATGGCGGCTACGATTGGCGGCGCCGATAGTCTGGTCTTTACTGGTACGGTTGGCGAGCGATCGATCATTATCCGCAGCCGCATCCTCGAGAATCTT
>CAIOSL010000025.1 GCA_903861015.1 uncultured bacterium | reverse complement strand
GGGTGGTTCTGCTCGCTCTCTGTCTCTCTTTCTGACAACACAAAACACCAGGCTGTGATAGCCAAGATGGACTTCCAACGTGGGGCGGGCTGTGATGGCGGGCAGAGCGGATGAGTGGTCACACAGGTCATCACTTTAAGACCCAGAAGGTGGTCCCTGGCCGAACCCACCAGGCAGGAGTGCAGCCCGGCGGGGTGCTAAAGAAAGGACCTTGGAACCTGGCGTACCCTAAACAGGCAGGAAACCTTTTCTGCCAGCGGCTCTTATGAAAGGCATACATTAGGTGGCATCTTTCAATGTAAACAGTTGTTGCTGATCAAAACGTACACCATAACCCAGGGGGTTTTCACAAAAAAGCAATTTTTCGCAAAATATTTGAAGCCTGCGGCGCCAGCTTTTTAACAATGTGGGTCGAATGAGGCAAATTGATCAAAATATAATCGTCGCTGATCGTGACGTAGCCATTAAGGTCAGCAAGTTTTTGACGATTATAGTCCAAATCTTTTAAGACAATCTGTTCTTCACGCTTGGCCAGTCCAATAACCGGGATTGTCGACATCAACCTTTCGTCACGAGCTTTGATCGCCGCATCCAACTGACCCTTGCCGCCATCGATCAAAACCAAATCCGGCCGCCCCCAACTTTTTAAATTCTTTTCACTTAAACGACGCGTAATGGTTTCGTTCATGTTATAAAAATCGTTATTATGCTCGATCTTGGTCTTGAATTTGCGATACTCGCTGCGATCACTGGCGCCGTTTTTAAAAACCACCATACTGGCCACCACATTGGTGCCGCTCATGTGCGATATATCGTAACCTTCGATTCTAACCGGCACTTTGGGCAGATTTAGCAAATCAACCAGATCACTCAGCGCCTGATCCTTGCTGATGTCCAAGAACTCTTTGTCGCCAAACATAATCCGGCGCTGCAACTCGCGCAAACTATTTAATTTGTTGCGAATTATAGCGGCGGTTTCAAAATCATGGGCGATGGCCGCATTTTTCATGTCGCGCTCTAATTCAACCAAGATGGCCTTGCGATCACCTTTAATATAACTAATCAATTTGCGCAGATTAACTTTGTATTCGTCGGCCGTCATATTAGTTGGCGACAAACCCAAATGCGCATCCAAATCTGGCCGACCGCCAACCTTTGGTGTGGCAGTATAATACGGGAATACTCGTCGCAAATAACGCAAAGCTTTTTTGACCGCAAAACCGTTATAATATGGGCCATAATATTCGGCCTTGTCATCGGCCGGGTTGCGCGTAAAGCTGACATAGGGCCAATCACTCTTCATATCAATCCGGACATAGATCAACGATTTGTCGTCACGCAGCAGAATATTAAATCGCGGCATGTAGCGCTTGATCATTTCGGCTTCCAAAAACAAAGCATCTATCTCGCTTTCAACTTCGATCCAGTCAGTATCGACAATTTCGGCCACCAAGGCTTTGGTTTTGATATCCATATCGCGTGAATTTTGGAAGTACTGCCGTACGCGATTTTTTAACACCGCCGCTTTGCCAACATAAATCACCTCGCCCGACTGGTCTTTATGAAAATAAACCCCAGGGCTAATGGGTAAGGTCTTTAACTTGTCGCTTAATGCTTGATTCACTATATTATTATACAATTAATCACTTGCGGTTAGGCCAGTTTTGCGTCATAATTAACAGTATTATGACCTGCGGGTCCTCTAGTCTTGAAATTTAATATACATTTTAACCAAGGAGGACTTTGTTTGGACACTAACAAACACACAATTAAGCTTTATTGGCAACAAATCAAAAAATATAAAGTCAGTTTTTTTATCGCCCTCATCAGCATCCCGCTAGCCAGTTTAATACTTGACACTCTGCTGCCTTTCTTTCTCAGCCAGGCGATTGGCGGCCTTAACTCACAACAAAACGATGCGACGATTCGATTTATTGTTACCGCGGCAGCCACCGCAATCATCGGTTTTGGCCTCAACTTTGCCGGCTTTCAGGCACTTATGAAACACGAGTCAAATGTTCGGTTTTCGCTGGCGCACGATACTTTTGACAAACTTATCGCCAAAGACCTCAACTTTTTTGTTAACGAAAAAATCGGCGCACTGACCAGCCGTTATATCGACTTCTTGCGCAGCCATGTCAACCTGCAGGACCTATTAATTATTCGGACGCTCGGATTTGTCATATCTGTAACCGTCGGTTTGTTTATCGTTGGCCAACAGTCGCCGATTTTGTCACTGGTTCTAGTAGTATTGCTGGCCGGCATTATAATGGAGGTTAAGTTCAGTATTCGTTACCGCAAACAATACCGGCACGCCCGCAAAGAATTAGTCGCCGAATCTAACGGCAAGGTGGCCGACTCGCTTACTAACAGCTTGGTAATTAAAACATTCGCCAACGAGGCGCAAGAGGTTAAACACCTCGACTTGATCAACGACCAATACCGCACCGCCTATATGAAAGATTTGCGGATTGTTGGTGCCGAGGGGTCACTGCGGATTTTGGCTATGGCAATCGTCCAAATAACCGCCATCAGTATCTGCGCCGCGCTGGTTAGCAGCGGCCAAATGCCGGTGGCAACGGCTGTCTTTATGTTGGTTTATCTGCAGCGTATCGCCTCGCAATTATTTAACCTGGGCGAGATGTTAACTGGTTATGACCAAGCCTTGCTCGAGGCCGCCCCGATGAGCGACATGTTAGCACTGCCCACCCAAGTCACCGACCGCCCCGACGCAATCAAGCTTGGCGATATTCAACCAACAATCGAACTATGCAACGTGTCATATCGATATGCCGACAACAACAGCGACGTTTTGCACCATATCAACTTGTCAATTAAGGCCGGTGAAAAAGTTGGCCTGATCGGGCATTCTGGTACCGGCAAGACTACAATCACCCACTTGCTGCTGCGCTTTGCCGACGTAACCGGTGGTGCGATTTTGATCGGTGGTCATGATATTCGCGATGTTACCCAAAACAGCCTGCGTAGGTCAATCGCCTACGTTCCGCAAGAACCAATGCTGTTTCATCGCAGTCTACGCGACAACATAATCTATGGCAAGCAAGACGCCACCAACGACCAAATTATGACCGCAATCCGGCAAGCGAACGCCGAAGAATTTATCGCCAAACTGCCAGGCGGCCTGGATAGCACCGTCGGTGAACGCGGCATCAAGTTGAGTGGCGGCCAAAAACAACGCATCGCCATTGCACGCGCACTACTAAAAGACGCGCCTATTTTGGTCCTTGACGAGGCTACCTCGGCACTGGACAGCGAAAGTGAAAAACTAATCCAGCAATCACTCGACAAGTTGATGAAGGGCCGTACCAGTATTGTTATCGCTCATCGCTTATCGACCATCGCTAAACTTGATCGAATCGTTGTTCTAAGCAAAGGCAAGATTGTCGAGCAAGGCAGCCACACCGAGCTACTGAAGCAAGACGGCATTTATGCCAAACTTTGGTCACATCAATCAGGCGGATTTATCGAAGAATAAAAAAACTCCGCCAGTTATTTGGCGGAGTTTTTTATTTTAAAACCTAGTTATTTCTTGGATGTGGCGTCGGCCTTGGCAGCGTCGGCTGTAACTTCGGCGCCCTTTTCGGCAGCTACCTCGGTTACATCTTCGGCCGTACCAGCTGCGGCATCATTAGCCGCCTGTAGTGCGCTTGGTTCGTAGACGTTAGCAATGACCAAATCTAGGTCCTGGTCAACATCGGCAAACTCGACACCGCTAGGCAATTTAACATCGCCAACCGTCAGTTTGTCTTCAGTCGTCGTCAGGCTGGTCAACGACAATTCGATCGCCTCGGGCAAATCGGCTGGTTTTGCCTTGATCTCGAGATGTTCGATCGCTTGCAAAATAACCAGACCGGCACGTTCAGCGGCGCTGTCACCGAGGCCAACCAGCAACACTGGAACCTCGGTCGTAATAACATCGTTTTTGTTAATTGTATGAAACGCAATGTGACGCAATTCGCGTCGCACAGGATCAATATCAATTGTCTTGACGATCGCCAAATGCTTGGTGCCGTCAATCACCAGATTAACCGGTGAATGTTTGCCGGCAGCGTGAATCGCCTTGGTTGTTTCGGCAACTTTAGATTGAGTTAATTGGACTTGATCGTGACCACCATAGACCACACTCGGCACATAGCCGCCCTGTCGTAATTTAGCTACTTTTTTGCCTTCGGCAGTCCTTGTATCTAGATTCAGTAGAATATCGCTCATGTTTTTTCCTTTTCCTCAGTCGTTTAATAATAACTGCTATACCTAGTATAACATTTGTCGCCTGACCGTGCTAAAATACTTAAGTATGATACCTGGTTTTGATCTTGTTTCTTTCGCCCAAAGTGCCGGACCACTGTCGGCCCTACTGATAGTGGCAGCGATAATATTCGCCGAAAACGGCCTGTTGATTGGCTTTTTCTTGCCTGGCGACAGCCTGCTGTTTACAATCGGTTTTTTGATTCAGGGCACGCCAAATTTTCGTCTGGATCTTAATATTAACATCGTTATCGCCACACTCTTTGTCTCGTCGGTTTTGGGGTCAGCCGTTGGTTATATGTTTGGCCGTCGGCTGGGACCGCGCTTGTTTAATCGGCCCAACTCAATCTTGTTCCATCAAAAAAACGTCGAACGCGCCCAAGAGTTTTACGACAAAAACGGCGGCAAAACCATTATTATCGCTCGTTTTATTCCGATTATTCGCACCTTTGTACCACTGGTCGCTGGTGTCGCCAAGATGAACTACAAAACTTTCATGACATATAACCTAATCGGCGGCGCATTATGGACCACTGCTATAACCTATTTAGGTTTTTCGATCGGCGAATTATTGCACAGCCTTGGCATCGATATCGACACCGTCGTGCTGCCTATCGTGGCTTTAATAGTTATACTATCAGTCGGACCAGCGATTTATCATTTACTGAAAGACAAAAGCCAATGCCAAGCAATTTGGACCGCAACCAAACTAGAATTCAAGAAATTATTCCGCTATAAACGCTAAAGCAATTTAAAGCATAGCTTTTAGGTAATGCCCAGTAAACGAAGCGGAGTTTTTGGCCACATCCTCGGGGGTGCCGCTGGCTACTACCACACCGCCACCCATACCGCCCTCAGGTCCCATGTCGATCAAATGATCGGCGGTTTTGATTACATCCAAATTATGTTCGATAATAACCATGCTGTTGCCGCCCGAGACCAGGCGCTGCAAGATCGCCAGCAGGCGTTTGACATCGGCACTATGCAAACCAGTAGTTGGCTCGTCCAAAATATAAAGCGTCTTGCCGGTCGATCGACGGGCCAGCTCGCTGGCTAATTTGATACGCTGAGCCTCGCCGCCACTAAATGTTGTGGCCGGTTGACCTAAACGAATATAGCCCAAACCAACTTCGACCAATGTATCGAGTTTTCTGGCAATCGCCGGAACATTCTCAAAGAACTTGGCCGATTGTTCGACTGTCATTTCCAAAACATCGCTAATGGTCGAGCCTTTGTATTTGATTTCGAGCGCTTCGCGGTTATAGCGCTTGCCTTTACAGACATCACATGTCACATAAACATCTGGCAAAAAGTGCATTTCAATCTTGATTACACCATCACCCTGACAGTTTTCGCAGCGGCCACCCTTGACATTAAAGCTAAACCGACCAGCCTTGTAACCCCGAATATTGGCTTCGGGCGTCGAGGCAAACAGCTCGCGGATTGCCGTAAAGACACCGGTGTAGGTAGCTGGGTTAGACCTTGGCGTACGGCCAATTGCCGACTGATCAATCACGATCGCTTTGTCGAGCAATTTGACGCCGTCAATATTACTATGAACACCCGGAACAACCTGCGCGTGATGCAAACGCGCCAATAATTCTTTGGCCAAGATATCATTTACCAGAGTTGACTTGCCGCTGCCACTAACACCACTAACCACTGTCATAACGCCCAGCGGAAAAGCTACGTCAATATTTTTAAGATTATTTTCGCGTGCCCCGCGGACGATCAATTGGCGATCTTGCAAAATCGGCCGACGTTTTTTGGGAACTTCGATTTTTTCGGCGCCGCTTAGATAACGGCCGGTAACACTATTACTGTCCCTAGAGACCTCTTCCGGAGTGCCGGATGCTACAACATGCCCGCCCAACTGGCCTGCCCCAGGGCCAATATCCAACAGATAATCAGCATGTCGAATTGTGTCCTCGTCGTGTTCGACCACAATCACGGTATTACCCAAATCGCGCAAATGCTTGAGTGTTTCGATCAAGCGACCATTGTCGCGTTGATGCAACCCAATCGACGGCTCGTCCAAAACATAAAGTACCCCCTGCAAGCCCGAACCAATCTGGGTTGCCAAACGAATACGCTGCGCCTCGCCGCCCGACAAAGTATTGGCCGCTCGTCCCAACTCGATATAGCCCAAACCGACATTGTTCATAAAGCCCAAGCGTGACATGATTTCTTTGGTAATTTGCGAGGCAATAAACTGCTCTTTGTCATCAAGTTTTAATGTATTCTGAAAAAGATCCAACGCATTATTAATATCCAAATTACAAACGTCCATAATACTCAAACCATGGACAGTAACCGCTAATACAACTGGTTTTAAACGGGCGCCTTTACATGTGTAACATTGACGTTCGCGCATAAAACGTTCGATGTCTTTGCGCATAAATTCGCTGTCGGTTTCTTTGTGGCGACGTTCAAGATTAGGGATAACACCTTCGTAAGTTGAATCGTAATTGCGGCCATTGCCCAACTCGACCGTGTATTTTTGATTGCCGGTACCGTAAAGAATTTTGTTGAGGTCGTCAGGTGACAGTTGTCCGACCGGTACATGAACGCTAAACCCATGCGCCTCGGCCACTTTGGTTAGGCGTTTCATATACCAGGCGTCACTATTTACCCTGTTGTACGGTCGAATCGCACCCTCGGATATTGTCAGATTTGGGTTAAAAACCAAGTCTGGGTCAACCTCTAGGCGCATACCCAGACCCATACAAACCGGACACGCCCCTTGTGGAGCATTAAAGCTAAACAGGCGCGGTTCAAGCTCGGGGATATCCTCGTCTGGATGGTCCAAACAAGCGTAGCGCTGGCTGTAGGTCGATACTGTATTGTCGTCAGTGTTCAAGATTTCTACAACACCGTCTGCTAGCTCCAAGGCTTGTTCGACCGACTGTGTGACGCGCCCGGTCATTTCGGCCGACATCGCAATACGATCAACTACAATCTCGATATTGTGTTTGTATTTTTTATCAAGCGTTGGAAACTCGTCCAGCGCGTAAACCACACCATCCACCCGAGCCCTAGCAAAGCCATTACGGCTGTATTGTTCAGAGATGTGGGCAAACTCACCTTTTTTGGCTTTGACAATTGGCGCCAAAACCATAATTTTGGTGCCCTCAACCAACTTCATCACTTCGTCAATAATCGTTTCAGATGTTCGACGCGAAACCGACTTGCCACAAACCGGACAATGCGGCACGCCAATCCTGGCATAAAGTAGACGCAAATAATCATAAATTTCGGTCACGGTCGCTACCGTACTGCGTGGGTTGCGACTGGTTGATTTTTGGTCGATGCTGATCGCCGGACTGAGGCCCTCAATATAATCAACGTCTGGTTTTTCCATCATGCCCAAGAACTGCCGAGCATAACTCGACAAACTCTCGACATAACGCCGCTGGCCCTCGGCATAGATCGTGTCAAAAGCTAGTGACGATTTGCCCGATCCCGACAACCCAGTAATCACAACTAATTTATCGCGCGGAATCTCGACGCTGATATTCTTTAGATTGTGCTCGCGGGCACCAACAACTTTAATTACCTCTGACATAGCCCAATTATTATACTCTTTTTAATCAAAATATTCCAGTCCGCTAGTATAACTATCTATATACCGCATCGCTCACTATTACTTACCCAACATCCTGTTTGTCTGTCGCGCTTAAAATTAAATCAACTAAACTATGTATTCTGCGTAACTCGCTTTACTCAAACATACTCGGGTAGCATGGTTCAGTTGATTGAATTTTAACGGCCAGCCAAAGGGATATTGTATAAGAAATAGCTCGCAATGCGCTTGCGATAAGTTGAATGGCTGGTATTTTATTAAAAAAATAGCCTGAATTATGTATTCAGGCTATAAAACTTGATGATTCGTTTACAGTTGAATCTCCAGCTTTTTATCTGACCAAAAAGATGGATTATATTGCAAAACCAAGCCTTTGTCGCCATTAGTAACTTCAAATATCAACGATCCTGATACTTTACCGTTCGCAGCTAGATTACCACTACCAAGATTACCGTCAGCCATATAAGTATTGGCTGAGATATCCTTAATAACTCCTTGCGAATCTTGCATCTTCCAATCAAAGGTATTGTATGAAATCTGATTGTTTGAATTATTCTCGATTGCAACCTGAACTTTTACAAATTCATTACCACTCTGCGGTTTTATGTATTCATTCCCACTATTCCAATTACGTTCCGCAGAAGTAACAGTCAATTTTTTGCTATCAAAACTGATTACATCACCGACCTTAAATACAGTTTGCTCTTTGGTAGTTGATGTCGTTTGATTGTTACTAGAAGCATCGCTAACTTTTGTCGCCGTTTGACTATTACTAGATGACGCAATGGCACTTATTATCACAAGCACGCCAATAGCTGATAATACTTTATGTCTCATAAACCAGTTAGTTTTTTTACTGTCACTTCCCATACGAATACCTTTCGTTGATTACATTTGTAATCATTATAAACTATCTGATTACAAATGTCAGTGGTTACTTACTTTTGTAATCAATAGGCTTTAGATATGAGTAAAAAATCCATCGAAGAAATATACAAAGAAATCGGCAAGCGCATAATATCCGCTCGCAAAGCAAAAAACATGTCCCAAGAAAATCTGGCATCAGAGAGCAACATCGATCGCTCACATATAGGCTTCATTGAACAAGGTCGTCGCAAGCCAACAATTTCGACTTTATATAAAATAGCAGAATCTTTGGATATATCGATTGAGCAACTATTTAAGGGTCTGTAGTTTTAATCAATACCAATAAGTCGCCAGCCGTTCAACATGACGATACTAATATAATATCCCTTAGATGACCGGAATAATAATGGCTGGAGTGCCTTGCTATCCGAGTATGTCTGAACAAAGTGAGTTACGCAGGGCACAAAGCAAACCAGACATTATTATTGCCGCGTCAGATAAACAGGATATTATATTAGTATTGTCATGGTGAACGGTGGATGAAAAATGAACTTAGTTACTCAAAATCGACCGGCATAATGCTTTCAGCCCATAATTTCAGCTCTTGCAAGACAAATACCTTGTCTTCGTCGTTAACTGTCGCCGATAGCTTTTGCAATGATTTGATAAAAGCTGGCATATCGGCCGCAATCTTGGCCGCTCGCCACTTTTCCCACGCTTCGGCCTCGTCCTCGGCCAAGCTTTTTGGATAATTGCG
>CAIOSL010000024.1 GCA_903861015.1 uncultured bacterium | reverse complement strand
TTGCGCGCGAGGTTGACGGTGGAGTTTATGTTCATGCTGGCCCCGAAATATCCGTAGCTTCTACTAAGGCATTTACATCACAGGTAGCGGCGATAACGATGTTTGGCATTCAGGTTGCCCAGGCGAAAGGCGCTGGCGTCAAAGATACCTTCAAGTATATCGAGGAATTGGCCCAATTGCCAGACGAGATTCAATTGGTAATTGATAAATACAAGGATCAAATTGCCAAGATTGCCAAACGTTACGCTGGTTACGAGCACGCAATATACTTTGGTCGCGACACCCTATACCCAGTTGCGATGGAAGGGGCGTTAAAGCTAAAAGAAATATCATATATCCAAGCCGAAGGTTTTGCGGCGGGTGAACTAAAGCATGGCCCAATTGCTTTGATCGACGATAACTTTTTTGAAGTGGCGCTGCTATTAGATAATTGGTTGTTTGACAAGAGTGTTAGCGGGCTGGCTGAAGTTAGAGCCCGAGGTGGTCATGTATTTGCCATTACCAACAGCCACAAACAAATTGATGCTGAAGAGGTGTTATTGATTGATACAAAACTAGATCTTTTAGCGCCAATCGTTCTGAATATTGCTCAACAGTTATTTGCTTATTACGTTACAGTGGCCAGGGGTAACGATGTTGATCAACCGCGTAATTTAGCCAAAAGTGTTACGGTTGAATAATTTGGTCGGCGACAATTTTACGAATCTTGGTGATAAATAGGCTTTTGTCGAAGCGTTTAGCTTTGCGGCGCAGGGTTCCGGGGATAAATTGGATTTTTTCGGCTTTTTTGATGGCTTCACAGACGGCTGCAACTGATTGTTTGTGAAATAACATGCCACTCTCGCCGTCCTGGACGATGTCTAGCGCCCCACCTTTGCTGTAGGCGATAACTGGCGCGCCGGCGGCCAAGGCTTCGACCTGAACGATGCCAAAATCTTCTTCGGCTGGAAATATGTAGCCCTTGGCGCTGTTTAATGCATCGGTGACGGCCTGGTCTGAAGCGTCGCCAAAGCGGTCGGTAAAGAACTCGACGGTTGGTCCGGCCATGTCAACAAGTTCTTGGTGCTCGCTGCCGTTGCCGTAAACTTTTAAGTTAATGCCGAGTTTGGTGGCGGCGGCAACCGCTAGGTCAATGCGTTTGTATGGTACTTGGCGACCCAGGGCGACGTAATAGCCGTCGCGTTTTAGTTGAGGCTCGAAACGGTCAACGTCAACTGGCGGGTGAATGATGGTTGAGGGTCGGCCGTAATAATTTTTGATGCGTTTTTGGACTTCGCTGCTGTTGGCGATAAATACATCAACTGCTTGGGCGGCCTGGTAGTCGGCTTTTTTTAGGGCTGGTACTATCAACGGCATCGCGAGTCGAATCAACCAGTTAAGTTTGCCAAACCCCGGGTCGGCACGGTATTCGTCGTAATGGCTCCAGTAATAACGAATTGGAGTGTGGCAATAACAGATATGAATTTGATCAGGGCGAGTTTTTTTAACCTGTTTTGATTCGGCACTAGAGCTGCTGATAATGACGTCAAATTCGGAGAAGTCGAGTTTTTGAAAGGCACTAACGCGTAACATAGGAAAAAATTTGTGGAGTTTGCGTAGGGGTTTGGGTAAGTTTTGCAGGTAGGTTGTTCGGACATCAAGCCCGCTAAATTTTGGCATATTCTCAGGTGCATAGGTTGACGTATATATTGGAGCATCTGGGAAGGCGTCGTGCAGGGCTAAAACAACGTTTTCGGCGCCGCCCATATTGGTCAGCCAGTCGGCTACGATTACCACCTTTGGCACTGGCACTATTTGGCTCCTTTGC
>CAIOSL010000023.1 GCA_903861015.1 uncultured bacterium | reverse complement strand
TATCGGTAAATATATCGGTAAATTTGCGCACTGGTAGTTCATTTAG
This sequence comes from uncultured bacterium, assembly GCA_903861015.1. Classification (GTDB taxonomy): domain Bacteria; phylum Patescibacteriota; class Saccharimonadia; order Saccharimonadales; family Saccharimonadaceae; genus UBA1547. The sequence goes on along the minus strand of CAIOSL010000023.1, from coordinate 6,327 downwards.
TGCCTGGTAAATCGATCCGAGCATAAACTCGATAAATACGCCCGAGTCAGAATATCGTTCAGACTCGCGCAAGGCGTCATAATAACCTTGCTGATTCTCGTATACAACCGTTTCGATTGGCAACCAGGCAAAAAGCTCATTCCACCCCGATAGAATTAGGGTTTGCCATAATCGTCCAATACGACCATTGCCATCTAAGAATGGGTGAATGAATTCGACTTCGAAATGGACGACAGAGCTTTTTATAAGTGGATGAACGTCAGAAGCTCTTGCCCATTCTAACAGTTCAGTTATAAGCTTTGGAACAAAATCCGCCTTTGCGCCGGCATGAATCAGCCTATCGCCAGAGAAAACGCCAACCCCTTTGGATCGAAACGCCCCGGAGTTATTTATCAACCCGGCTGTCATATAGCCATGAGCCTTCAAAAAATTGTCAACATCGTAAGGATCGTATTCTAATAGATGTTCATATGCTTCGTATGCGTTCTTCACCTCTTTGATCTCGCTTGGCTTACCTAGAACACGATTGCCGTTGACGATGTCACTTACTTGATCAAGCGATAGTGAATTATTCTCAATCGCAAGCGATGACTGTATTGATCGCAAGCGGTTTACCTTGCGAAGATGGAGGTTGCGCGCATATTCACCAGAACCCTGCAACTCACCGACTATTTCGGCTATTTTTGCAACCAGTTCTATCGCCTTTGGGCTAATCGTATATATTGGTTTCATAACATTATTATAGCACATAACGGTAATTATATCGGTAATCGACAATACTTAGCGTTAATCTTTGCCCTTGAATAACCACAGCGGTTTGATATAATCATAAGTACAAACGTGAATTGAGAGTGAGGGTACATGTTGGGAAAGACCGAATTAATCCTACTGGTTGCGGCTGTGATTTTGGTATTGTTTGTTGGTGGCAAAAAATTACCAGAGCTAGCCCGCGGCATTGGCCAAGCCGGAAAAGAACTCCGCAAGGGTTTTACTGGTGATGTTAATGCAGACGACGAAGTAAAGTCCAAAAAAGATGCCGAAGACGACAAACCTGAACGACGCAAAATCAAAATATCTTAAGTGGGGAATGATTGGATAGATGAAGCGACAAAGTGCAGCTAAGCGCCCAGCAACCACATTGTATGATCACATCCGTGAACTACAATTTAGGCTATTTGCTTGTGCCGCTGCTTTGATCGTTGCCGGACTGGGCGTCTATCTGTTTTATGAACCAATCCTAGAACTTCTACGGGCCCCCTTGGGCGCTCCTCTTTACTACAACAGCCCGGCTGGCAGCTTTGCTTTTGTTATGCGTATCTGTTTGATGGGCGGTTTGACTATCGCTATTCCAGCAATCGTTTATAACCTGATTATGTTCATCCAACCGGCATATGGCCAAACCATGAAACGCCGCAGTATCATAATCACCTCAGCTTTGTCATCGCTATTCGCGATAGCTGGCGCAACTTTCGCTTACACTTTTATCTTGCCTGGATCATTGCACTTTTTTGAAGGCTTCCAAGTCAGCGGCCTGAGCGCCCTAATTTCGGCCGACAATTACCTAGGTTTTGTCACCAATATCATCATCACTTTCGTACTCGTCTTCCAAATTCCACTACTAATCGTGTTTATCGACACCGTCAAACCCCTGCCGCCAAAACAAATGTTAAAGATGGAAAAATGGGTTATTCTGGGCAGCCTTATCATTGCCCTGGTCGTACCGTTCACCTACGATATCGCCACCAGTATGCTGATCGCCCTGCCGATAATCATTCTGTACAACTTGTCGCTGGCTGTCGTCGTAATCCGACACTTCCGCGCCAAACACCGTACAAGATATAGCGTAGCCAGGTCATCGGTTAACTACCCTTATGCAACCGAAATAGCGCTGACTACCAGCACGCTGGCCAGCTTTGCTGACGAACTCAGCAGCCTTAAAAAAGCCACCAGTCGACCAGCCAAAGTTGCCGCCAAACAACCAGCACTTCGTCCACTCAAGGCTCATGTTATTGACCAAAAGCCAACTACTATTGCAGCCAAGTTACAGCCTAGGACTGTTCGGCCAACAGCCAAAGCAATGTCAGATTTTGGCCGTAGCCAACGCCGCAGCCGAGTAGTGGCCTAGGTATTATTTAGTCACGACGCAGCATTACAGTAAAAGCTTCTGAAGGAATGTCGACTTTACCAAAACGTTTTAGACGTTTTTTGCCTTTTGCTTGTTTGGCCAAGACTTTTTTCTTGCGCGATACGTCGCCACCGTACAGCCCAATCGTAACGTCCTTGCGGTAAGCCGACAGATCAGCCCTGGCAATAAACTTGGCGCCAATCGCCGCTTGCAAGGCCACCTGAAAGTTTTGACGCGGGATTACCTCTTTTAGTTTGCCGACCACTTCATGACCGATATGTTGCGATTCGCTGCGATGCGCCATAACGCTCAGGGCGTCAACCATCTTGCCAGCCACATAAAAATCAACTCGCACCAGGTCCTCGGCTCGGTAATTATCAAGCTCGTAATTAAACGACCCGTAACCGCTAGTAATTGACTTGAGTTGGTCATAAAAATCAGTTAACAAGTTAGCCAGTGGAGCCTCAAAACTAATCAGCGCTCTTTCGTCGATATAACTAAGGTTGCTTTGACGGCCGCGCTTATTAATAATCAACTGCAAAACCGCACCAATATAGGCTTTGGGTACGACGATTTCGCCTTTGATCCAAGGCTCTCGGATCTCGGAAATTCGGCTAACATCCGGCAAATCGCTAGCACTCTTGATATCAACTTCTTCGCCATTTGACAATATCACCTGATAATCGGTTGATGGATTAGTGACGATCAAGTCCAAATCATATTCGCGCTCTAGTCGCTCGCGGATAATATCCATATGTAGCAGCCCCAAAAAGCCAATTCGCACACCAAATCCCAAAACTGGCGAATTCTCGGGCTCAAATTGCAGGGCGGAATCACTCAAGCTTAGTTTTTCGACCGCGTCTTTTAGGTCCTGATAATCATCATTGCTGACCGGAAAAAACCCGGCATAAACGAACGGCTTAACCAACTTGTAGCCAGGCAATTGCGACGAGGTATGCGACCGACGGGTCGTAACCGTATCGCCAACCCGAGCGTCACGCGTTGTCCGCAGGTTGGTCACGATATAGCCGATTTCGCCAGTTGCCAGTTCGGTCCCTTCGGTCATCTTGGGCTGCAGTGTGCCGACATTCAGCGCCAAACCATTAGCGCCGGTCGCCATCATCTCGATCGTATCCCCTTTAACCACCTTGCCATCGACAATTCGCACATACAAAATAACCCCACGGTAATCGTCATAATAACTGTCAAAAATCAAAGCTCGGGTCGGAGCGTCCAAATTGCCCTCCGGTGCTGGGATTTGATCAACAATAGCATCCAAAACCTCGGCGACGCCAACACCAGTTTTGGCGCTAATCTTTAGAATATCGTCTGGCTGGCAACCCAGCAAATTAATAATCTCGGCACTAACCCGTTCGACATCGGCTGCTGGCAAATCGATCTTGTTTAAAACCGGAATAATCGTCAAATTAACGTTCATCGCCAGATAAACATTGGCTAGGGTTTGCGCCTGAATGCCCTGACTGGCATCAACCACCAAGATCGCACCTTCGCAGGCTTGCAGCGACCGGCTAACTTCGTAGCTAAAATCAACGTGACCAGGAGTGTCGATCAAATTCAGTTGGTATTCTTGGCCGTCTTTTGTGTGACGCATTCTGACTGGTGCCAGTTTGATCGTAATCCCCTTTTCGCGCTCCAAATCCATACTATCAAGCAGCTGCGACTTCATATCGCGCTTCTCGACTGTTCCGGTCATCTCTAACATTCGGTCGGCCAGCGTAGACTTGCCGTGGTCAATATGGGCGATAATACAAAAATTGCGAATGTTCTTGGTTACCATACACGTCTAATTCCGCCAAAGAATATTTTCTTAGCTCTTGCGATCACTGGGTCGGCCTCTGTTAGTTTGATCATTCGACTCATAATAACATATGACACAACAGATACGGTAACAATTAGGATAAATTTAGGAAAACTGGCGATAAAACTTTGGTCCGAAGCGTTAAGCGGCAACAAACTAACCAGGGTATAGGTAATGACCGCCATAAAGCCCGTCACGCTAGCCATTCGGGCAATCGCATGCAAAAACACCTTGTCAAACAGACCTTCGATTCTTTTGGCCATAATAACAAACAATATACCAGCCTCGACGATCGACACGATCGCCGTCGCCCAAGCTAGACCATAGGACCCCAAACCCAGCCCCATAGTAAACCAAATCGCCAAAATAATATTAAGCCCGATCGTCGCAAATGATATGTAAAGCGGGGTTTTGGTATCTTGCTGAGCATAAAAACTGCGCGCCGAAATGTGGTAAATCGACCTAAACAAGATCGCCACCGTCAAGATCCCGAGTAAGCTCGCCATCAAAACGTCGCCACCGTTTTTGATAAAATTAACCAAATAACCACGGCCAAAGAATGCAATCACCGTTACTGGCAGCGCCAGCCAGATGATCACTCGCAGCACCGCCTGTAATTCTTTCTTGAACAGGTCGGGTCGCCCCTGACCCAATCTTTCGGCCATCTTGGGAAAGGCTGCCGTACTGATCGCCACACCAATCAAGTTAATTGGCACGTTTGACAACACCGATGCCTGTTGGTAAGCGCGGATCGTACCAGCCGCCATACGCGAGGCCAAGTTGGTTTCGACAATACTGTTAATGTAATCAATGCCCTGGTCCAACGAACGCGCCGGCAGTAGTGACAAAATCTTTAAGAAACCTTTGTTGCGCCAATAAATCTTGAAATTATAATCAAATCCCAACCCAAACAAACCGACACAACTGATCAGCAGCTGCATAATCGCACCCAAGACCACGCCCAAGGCGACGCCCATGATACCACCGTCAAACACTTGCCAACCAAACAGATTAATGCCGTTAGTAAAGGCCATGGCGCCAATAATAATACCAATGTTATAAACAGCCGGTGCCACCGCAAAAAACGTAAATCGCCCGACAGCCTGTTGCATACTGGCAACCACCGTCGCAATGGCAAACAAGAACGGATTAATCGCAATGACCCGCATCATACTGACCGCCAAAGCTCGGCCTGATTCGTCCAAACCCGGACCAACCACATATCGCACCAACGGCTCGGCAAAGATAATAATCAAGACGCTTGCTACCAGGGTGACGATGGCCATTAGGTTCAAAATGCTAGTCGATATCTCCCAGGCCGACTTTTTGTTACCGTCAGCCAAACGCTGGTTAAACACCGGTATAAAAGTTACGCTGAGGGCGCCCGAAACCAACACAAAAAACATAAAATCCGGTACTGAAAAAGCCACCGTATAAGCATCGATACCTTGAGGGTAAGTGCTGTAATACAGAGCGTTCAACTGACGGTCACGGATCAAGCCCAAAACACTTGACAGCAAAGACGAACCAGCCAGCAACGTAGCCGCTAGCTGCAATGGCAGCTTGATATTAGCTCGGGCTACGGTACTTCTGATTCGTCCCATTGTTTATTTAAACGCCCGGCTTAGTAAAGCTTAGCCTCCTCTGGTAAAACAGTGTCTTTCAATATTTCCACAACTTGCTCTTCCTCGAGGGTTTCTTCGGCCAGTAGCGCTTGGGCCAACTTATCTAGACTCTTGCGGTTATGCGTAATGACCAACTCTGCCCGGACAGCTGCCTCTTTGACCAATTTTGCAACTTCTTCATCGATTTCGCGTGCCGTGTCGTCACTGTATGGTCGTTCGTGAGTCATACGATCAAACATCATGCCACCACCATTATTTTCGTGGAAGACTTGGTCGCGCAGCTTGGTGCCCATGCCCTGTTCGATCACCATATCGCGGGCGATCTCAGTGGCATGGCGCAGGTCTGACCCCGCCCCAGTCGTCACTCGATCTTTACCATAAACAGTCTTTTCAGCAATGCGTCCACCTAGGGCCCGGGCCAAAATATCCTTGAATTCAATTACACTAGTATAGCTTTTGTCTTCTGGCGGCAAGAACCAGGTAACACCGCCGGTGCCGCCGCGAGGGATAATCGTAACTTTGTGAACGGGGTCACTGTCGGGCAAAACATGACCAACAATCGCGTGACCGGCCTCGTGGTAGGCTGTCATTTCTTTTTCGTGGTCGCTCATAATCTTGGCTTTGCGTTCTGGTCCAATGGCGATTTTCTCAAAAGCCTCGGTCAAATCATTGTTGCTAATCTTTTTGGAATTACGCCTGGCGGCAACAATTGCAGCCTCGTTAGCAATATTGGCCAGATCCGCACCCGACGAACCGGC
>CAIOSL010000022.1 GCA_903861015.1 uncultured bacterium | reverse complement strand
CTGGCAAGTGAGCGTTCCGCTCCCTCGCCAGCAAGCTAAGCTAACCGCTTATCTAGACTTTTACAACCAAAAGCGCGTACACTTAGGCTTGCAGATGCGAGTGCCGGTCAGCATGTTGCAGAGGTCTTGAGTTTTATACGCGTGGCGTCAAATATTAATCTATAAATTAGTGTATTATTGTTGTATGCGAAATAACATTGTTTACAGTGGTGCTGATGAACTTACCTACGAAATCCGTGAAATTGTGGCGGTTGCCAAAACGGTCGAGAGCCTGGGTGTGCCGATTGCCTGGGAGAATATTGGCGATCCAGTACAAAAGGGCCACAAAGTGCCGACTTGGATCAAAGAAATCGTTCGCGATATTGTGATGTTGGACGACAGCGCCTTTGGCTATTCGCCAACCAAAGGTTTGACCGAAACTCGCCAATATATTGCCGAGCGCCGCAATAACAAGATGTCGGCCGAAGATATATTATTTTTTAACGGCCTGGGTGACGCCATATCGCGCGTTTACAGCAATTTAAATCGAAACGTGCGTGTCATTGGACCCAATCCGGCCTATTCAACCCATTCGTCGGCCGAGGCGGCGCATGCCAATGCCCCGCATTTGACGTATCGCCTGGACCCCAACAACAATTGGTTGCCCGATTTGGATGATTTGCGCAACAAGATCAAGTACAACCCGGCAATCGGGGGAATTCTGATTATTAACCCCGACAATCCAACTGGCATGGTCTATCCGCGTCAAACACTGATCGAAATGGTCAATATCGCCAAAGAATACGACTTGTTTATCGTTGCCGACGAGATATACGCCAACATTGTCTATGGCGGCACCGTCATGACTGAACTTCACGATATTATCGGTGACGTTCCCGGAATGGCAATGAAGGGACTATCCAAGGAAGTGCCGTGGCCAGGGTCGCGCTGTGGTTGGGTGGAGTTTTATAACACCGACAAGGACGCCAATTTTGCCCGCTATGTTAAGTCATTGGTCGACTCCAAGATGTTGGAAGTTTGCTCGACTACCCTACCGCAAAAAGCCCTGCCCCTGATATTATCCGACGGTCGTTATCCAGATTATCTGGCAGCCAATAACGAGATGTATAACAAACGGGCCGAGATAGTCCATGACGTAATGTCGGGTGTCAACGGCGTGACTTGCGTTCAGCCCCATGGCGCCTTGTATGCGACAGTGGTGTTTGACCAAGGCATGTTGACGTCACAACAGTCGGTGCCGATTGATAATAACGCCGTCAAGGATTATATCGAACAATTGGTCAGTGGACTGGCGCCAGACAAGCGCTTTGTCTATTACCTGCTGGCCGCAACTGGCATCTGCGTTGTGCCGCTGAGTGGGTTTAACTCGGACTTGCCGGGCTTTAGGATTACCCTGCTTGAAACCGACGAGGTCAAGTTTAAAACCAACCTCGAGACGATAGCCGCGACTATTGGTTCGTACTTGGCGTCAACTGCGATTTAGTAAGTGTTGCTGCACCCAAACATACATGGCGATTCCGGCGGCTACGCCGACATTAACCGACCTGGTCGAGCCAAATTGCTCGATCATAACCGTTGTTTGAACAATCTGTTTCATATCATCGCTGATGCCCGGGCCTTCGCCGCCAAAGATCAAAACCGACCTTTGCGGCAACGTAACTTGTGATATTGGCAGCGCCCCGGGGACAATATCAACGGCGATCATTTGACGATTGTCGGCTTGCATCGCCGCAGCGAAATCTTGCACTGTATCATGGTGAACAATCGCCATATAGCGGTCAGCTACCATGGCGCCGCGTCGATTCCAGTGACGCCTGCCTATGACATGCACCGCCTCGACATTAAAAGCGTTGGCTGTCCGAACAATAGTGCCGATATTAAAGTCATGTTGCCAGTTTTCGATTGCCACATGCAGACCCGACCGCGACTGGTCGAGATCGGCCTTTATGGCATCCAGCGACCAATAGCGATATTTGTCTAAGACATTACGCTGATCGCCAGCGGCCAGTAATTCAGGGTCGTATCTGGGGTCAATTGGCCATGGCTGTGGGTGCGGCCCAACACCGACTATAACTTCATTCATGAGTATATTGTAACCCAAATTGACAGATCCAGGGCCAGACCATATAATGCGCTATTAGATGAATACTAAACGCGCGATACTCAAGCTCAGCGGTGAACTATTTCAAAATAACGATAACAGTATTGATTTTGATCAGTACGACACGGTCGCTAAACAACTTATAAAAATTCAGAATCAAACCAAGGTGCAGCTGGCGATTGTCGTAGGCGGTGGCAATATCTTTCGGGGGCGCCAAGCGTCGAGTTTTGTCGATGCCAACGAAGCCGACTCGATGGGTATGTTGGCTACAATCATCAATGGCGTCGCCCTGCGCGAGGCCTTGGTTCGCAATGGCGCCAAAGACACCCGACTGATGACTTCAATCAACATTCACCAAATGGCCGAGCCGTATATTCGGTCAAAAGGTCGACACCATCTCGAACACAACCGAATTGTTATTATTGCCGGTGGCCTGGGGATGCCACATTTTTCGACCGACTCGGCTGTGGCGCAGTACGCCAACGAACTAAAGTGCAATATTATATTTAAAGCCAGCACCACCGATGGCGTCTATGATTCTGACCCACGCAAAAACAGTGGGGCCAAAAAATACAGTCACCTGTCGTATCAAGACGCTTTGGACCAACGACTAGAAGTCATGGACCGAACAGCATTCGCCATGTGCGAGAAATCCGAGATCCCGATCTTTGTCTTTGATATCAAAAACCTACACAAGCTATCCGAGATTATCGACGGCGATTATTCTTTTGGAACGATGATCAGTAATACCAAGTAGCTACAAACTATCGAGTTGTAACAGAACATAAATATTGTAATATAGTCCGTTACGCGATATGCTGGTTTAGTAAGCGCGAGTGGTGGAATGGTAGACACGCCAGCTTCAGGTGCTGGTTTCCGCAAGGATGTGGAGGTTCGAGTCCTCTCTCGCGTACCAAAAAGATAAGACGGCTTTATGTCGTCTTATCTTTTTGGTATTCCAGGACTAGAAAGCGACCGAGTCCTTTAGTTTAATGGCGAATATTGGGCAAAATCGGTTAGATCATAGTCGGCATTAAGCTGGACGACCAAGGTTCGCAGGTCGTTCTTTTGTTTGACGCCTGGGTTTAGGGTGCTGTATGGGTCGAAAGCCAGTTTGATTTGCTCGTAAACATCCAGAACTTCAGGATCAAGATGGTTGTGGGTTGCAGTCGCCCGTAGTCGCCCTTCGGCACCATCGGCTGCCAAATTACCGCCAAACTTAGCTACCAAGTCATAATAATCGTTAATTAACTTAAAGACTTTTTGCTTGTCGCTGACTTGGTCAAGGTGCATGGTTGGGTAAGCCCGAACAACCCCGCTGAGCCAATCGATTGTGAGCGGCAAGGTCAAATGATCTTTGGTTGATAGTTCGCCCAGGGACCGGACAAACATCTCGCGGCTTTCCAGCGACACCGAAGCACCGTCAATTAGCGATGGGACCGATTCTTTGATCGATTCTGGCTGAACAATTGTTCGAATAACCTCACGGACGGCATATAGCTCGTTGGTCGAGTGATTATCGCTGGTATAAATAGCAGTTTCGAGCTTTGACAGCTTTTTTAACAGCTTTTTGACCTTGCGTTTGCGGATTCGGCCACTGGCGTCATTAAAGCTGACCAGTAAAACCGCCGCAACCTCACTGTTATCGGCGCTAAACAAATACTTTTTGCCGTGAGCGTGGGCCATCTTGTAAAGTTCGCCGTCAAGATATTCCATCGATACTGGTTGTAATGGCATTAACGAATTGGCGGCGCTACGAGCCACCGACGCATCATTAAAAGTAGCGACGATTACTGATTCGTCCGCTGCGTAGCTGCTGGCCTGTAACACTACTTCAGATATAATGCCCAAAGTCCCCTGACTGCCAACAAACAGCGGCGTCAAGTCAAACGAACCGTTGCGCTGCTTAACCTTGGCAACGCCAGGATAGCCAACATTATCGTCTTCGCCCTTGGTGATCTTGTCATAGATAACCGATTGGTTGTCTTCGATAATTCCATCGATCTTGCGATAAAGTTCGCCTTCAAAGGTTTGCAAGCCCTTCTTTTTGTCCAGGTCATGACGACTGATTCGACTGGCTTCGATCAGATCACCATTGGCCAAAACTACCTCTAGGCGCTTGACCCACTTGCCAGTCGTGCCGTAATGACCCGACAGCAGGCCACCAGAATTATCGGCTACCGCACCGCCAACCGTACTGTAGGCTGAATTATCAGGATAGCTAGGTACGATCAAGCCATGGGTTTTAAGTGTGGAGTTTAGGTCCTTGAAAGTAACGCCGGGCTGTGTATGGACAAACAAATCCTTGGATTTTGAACTGACATAGATAATGTCATTTAGATGCGACAAAGTATTAACGACAATCCCCTTGCCAATAGCGGCGCCGGTTTTGTTCGACCCACCGCCACGAGTAATTAGCGGCAAGATATGGCCTTTTTCGGCCAACTGCCAACTAAAGCGAGCGACTTTGCGAATGTCATTGGTTATTTTGGGGTGAACAACTAGTTCGGGCAAGATTGTCAAAACACTGCCATCGCGTGCAAAGCGGCGCCTAATCGCGTCATTTGCCGTAACTTCACCCAAGAGATGTTCGTTTAGATATTGTGTGATTTTGCTCATTATTACCCCCGTCAGGTATTACTGTAATAATCATAACACAAGCGCCATTGGCGGGTACATAATTTGTGTCTTTATCTGCCAGAAAAACTTTGATATAATACTGCAGTAACTAATTTTTGGTATATGCGCGAGTGGTGGAATGGTAGACACGCCAGCTTTAGGAGCTGGTATCGTAAGATGTGAAGGTTCAAGTCCTTTCTCGCGTACCAAATTAAATAGACGGTCGGCTGGCCGTCTATTTAATTTGGTTTTCGCCGATAAAAAGGCTTGAATTTTTACCTATCTTCTCACTTTCATAAACGCCACCTCAGCCTCGCCATAATTCCTGTTATCCACCATGACTAGCCCTTCAAACTCGGGTAATTCCGTCCTGGCCGGGTGCGACAATATCAGCATGCCGGCGTTATTTAGCAGCTCGCCCAGACGTGCCACTGTCGTCAGCTGCATGTCGTTATAGGGTGGGTCGGCAAAAATAATATCAAAACGCTTGTCCTTGTTTTGGTCGATCCAGGTGCTAACGCCGATTTTGACAGCGGTCGCCATGTCGCCAACACCCAGGCTGTCAATATTTTGGTGTAATATCTTGTTAGCAACACGGTCACGCTCTAAAAAGATGGCCGACTTGGCACCGCGACTGAGGGCCTCTAGCCCCAGCGACCCAGTGCCGGCAAACGCGTCAACTACCTCCGCATCCGGCAGCCGACTGTTGATAATATTAAACAGCGAGCTACGAACTCGCTCGCTCATTGGGTGGGTCAGGTCACCGTCGGGCGCCTGGATAGTTCGTTTGCCATATCGGCCCGAGATCAGCCGCAAGTTCATACTATTTGACCTTACTAGTCATTAGTGCCGCCTGATACCAAGCCAATGCGACAGTTTTGATGATTTCGGGAATCAAAATATCCTTGGTCTTGACGGCCAGTGCCCTGGTCCAGCCAGTCTGATTAAACTCGTCATACATACGCATCGAATCAACCCTGGCGACCGCTTGCATAAAGATAGCCTCGAACCCAACTTGGCGTAAATAATCCAAATCGTCGACATTTGGGCCGGCGTCAACAAACTTATCGGGCGCAATAACTGATGCTACGCCCCATTCGAACATAACGTGCGACAAAACGCCGCGAGTTCCCCACTTTTTCCATTTTTTGATTAATTGGCGGTTGCGTTTCATTTCTTTCAAGATATTTTTGCGATTATTCGACAACAGCTCGCTGTCAACTTTGCTGAGTGACTTTTTGACTTTTTCGGTCGGCGGATAGTGGTGTGGCGGCGTCAAACCATCAACCACGGCATGCGCCAGCCAAGCCGCCTCAAAGGCCGCCCTGACATCATTTTTGGTCTTGATCGCCTCGGACAGGTTGACTAAATGGCCATGAATAATTACCAGCAATTGGCGGTCGGTAGGATCGATGGGGTTAATAAAATGAAACAGCTCATCTTTGGCTGGGCTTTTTAGTTTGATGCCATCGGGGCCATTACGACCCTCGAAATGCAAAATGCTACGAATGCCCGGAAAGTTAAGTGACTTGGGTATGTGCTGATCGAGACTGCGCCTGGCAACACGATCAATCTTTTGATGGACGCCGACGATTCGGCCGGACGCACGACGAAAAGTTGTTCCTGAATACATGCTTTTTGGCCTTTAAAGTGTTGGGTCGTAACTGTGTTAATTTAATGTTGTTAGACGCTGGTAGTACTGTACCTGCGTGGCTAATTGTTTATATTGTAGCATATCGATATTGTCGCTAACGAATGCCTTGGCTTGTTTTTGCGCCCTGGCAATTAATTTGGTGTCAGCCAGACTGGCGATCTGCAAATTGAGAGCGCCGTGCTGTGAACGGCCATAGATTTCGCCCGGACCACGCAATTTAAGATCGGCTTCGGCCAAATAAAAGCCATCGGTGCTTTTTTCGACCTCACGCAGACGCTGGGTTGGTTTGGCGCTGGTGCTGGTTACCAGATAGCAATAGCTTTGATGGCTGCTGCGGCCCACTCGGCCACGCAACTGATGCAGCTGCGACAAACCGAATCGATCGGCGTTTTCGATTACAATTACCGTTGCGTTCGGCACATCGACACCAACCTCGACTACCGTGGTACTGACCAAAATATCGTATTCGCCCTTGGCGAATTTTTGCATTACCTGGTCTTTGTCGGCGGGCTTTAACTTGCCATGCAACAGGCCGATGCGACGATGTTTAAAAACCGAGTTTTGCAATTTGACGTGTTCGGCCTGGACGCTTTTGACGTCATTGTCTGGGTTGTCTTCGATCAAACTGCAGATTATATAGGCTTGGCGGCCAGTTGCCAACTCGGCATCGATTTTTTCATACAATTGCGCCTTGCTGTTGGGCGACCAGATTTTAGTAGCGATTGGCTTGCGACCGCTTGGCAATTCATTTAATATACTAATGTCCAATTCGCCATAAACAGTCAGCGCCAAGCTGCGTGGAATTGGCGTAGCGGTCATTGCCAGCTTATGTGGCATATGCTCGGACTTGTTCAATAATTGCTGCCTTTGGGCTACGCCAAAACGATGCTGCTCATCAATCACCACAAAACCAAGTTTGTGAAATTTGACCGTTTCTTGGATCAAAGCATGTGTACCAACCACCACGTTGACTGTTCCGGCAGCGATTTGATCGTAAAGAGTTTGACGCGCCACACCCTTAACGCTGCCAGTCAGCAAACCAACCGTCACGCCAAATGGCTGCAATAAACGCGCCAGACCTTCGGCATGCTGGACAGCCAAAATCTCGGTCGGTGCCATAATAGCCGTTTGAAAGCCTGCCCTGGCAACCTGACAGGCGACCAACCCGGCCACCACCGTCTTGCCCGACCCAACATCGCCCTGTAGCAGTCGATTCATCGGCGTTATTTTCTCAAGATCCTGAATAATTTCCCAAGCGGCGCGGCGCTGAGCGCCAGTCAAAGCAAACGGCAGTTGTTTGACAAAGTCGGCCACCACTTGCTGGTTAAACGGTATTTGCCAGCCAACCAGTTTGGCGTTCTCGATACGGTTCAGCTGACTGGCCAGCAGCAGTTGAAATAACTCCTCGAATTCTAGGCGTTCTCGAGCCTTTTTTACTATCTGCTCGTCATCCGGAAAGTGCACTGTCATAATCGCCGTCTTGCGCGACATCAAATTTTCATTAGCAATGACCGAACTAGGCAAAGTCTCGGGCAGCATGCTAATCAAGGGGCGGAGTTCGGCCAATATCTTGCGAACCAGCGTAGTTTTGAGGCCTTTAATCGACCGATAGATCGGCAAAATGCGATCAGTTTGAACTGGCATGTCGCTGATTTTTTCGGCGCTGGGGTTGGTTAATTGATAGCGATTGTAATTAAACTCAAACTCGCCCGAAAAATAAAATTCTTCGCCAGACTTTAACTGTGTCTCGCGATATGGCTGATTAAACCAAATCGCCTGCAATTTGCCGGTATCGTCGGCTAGCGTAGCTGTCGTCAGGCGCAATCCACGCCGAACCGGCCGTGTACTGATCTTTTCGCAGCGAGCTTTAATTGTCGCCTTACCCGGCCGAATACCGCTGATTGTGGTAATGTGCGAAAAATCCTCATAGCCCCGTGGCAAAAAGTTAATCAGGTCGTCAACAGTCGTCAAGTCCGCCGCCGCGAATTGCTCGGCGGTCTTGATGCCAACACCTTTAACCTTCTCAAGCGGAGACAGTAGATTCATATAACTATGATAGCAGCCGAGCTACTGTATTTGCGCCAAGATCGCTTCCAACTCTTTGGCCAGTTGTGCCAATACACCATCAAGTTCGACATATTGATCAGCTATCGTCCTTGAATTATCAACTTCGCTAAACCACTGAATGTAGAATTTAAGCTTTGGCTCGGTGCCACTTGGGCGTATTGTAATGCGTCGGCGCGCATCGCCAAACTCCAGCACAATCACATCACCACTCTTGCAATCGATCAGCGCCACTAGACCTGTTGTGACGTCTCGGCGCTGCAATGATTTGTAATCCAAAACGGCCGTGACTTGACTGTCGCCAACCATAGTCGGCGTCGATTGCCGCAGAGTATTCATAATGTTTTGCATCTTTTCAAAACCAGTCGCCCCGTAACAATACATCGTATCCAGTCGTTCGATGTATATACCGTGCTGCCTGTACAGGTCAAGCAGCTGATCATAAAGCGTTTTACCACTCTTTTTTAGTTGAGCGGCATATTCGGCCAACAACAAGGCGCCAATTGCACCATCTTTGTCACGAGCGTAGGTACCCTTTAGAAGTCCGTAACTTTCTTCGCCACCAATGACAAACTTCTCATCAGTATTTTCTTTGGCCAAAATCAGTTCGCCAACATACTTAAAGCCAATCAGCAGATTACTGTAAGATTTGACACCGTAATGGTCAGCAAGTGCCGTTAGCATTTCGGTCGTAACGATTGTCCTAACTATGTAATGTTTAGGGGTTAGTTCGCCGTGGGCTTTCAGCTGCTTTAATGCAAATTCGGTTGCCAAAACCGCCGATTGATTGCCATTTAAGTAAATTGGTCGTCCAGCCTGATTGACCATCACACCAATCCGATCGGCATCAGGGTCATTGGTAATAGCGATGTCAGCCGATTCGGCCATCATCTGGGCTACCGCCATATCATTAGCAGCTGGCTCTTCGGGGTTAGGTTTGCCGTTTTTGACCGTCGGAAAGTTGCCATCTGGCACCATCTGGGACGCAACTTCCGAGATTCGGTTAAAACCTGCCGCCCTTAGAACCGGCAAAACATTTGTTTGACCGGCGCCATGTAGAGGTGAATAGACTATATTGACATCACGATCAGTCCCCAGCGCTTCGCCAGCAACCGCCTTGACATACGCTTCGTCAACCTGACTGCCGATAACAATAATCTGTCCTTCAGCTACAGCAGCATCATAATCAACAGTTTTGATGGCCGTTATCTTGTCAGCAACCGCCAAAACACCAGTGTCGTGCGGCGATACTAACTGACCGCCGTCGTTCCAATATGCCTTGAAGCCATTATCAAGTGGAGGATTGTGGCTGGCGCTGATAACAATACCGATCGCACAGCCCAAATATCGGACGGCAAAGCTTAATTCTGGCGTTGAACGAAAGCTATCAAAAATATATGTTTTAAAACCATTAGCTGCCACTACCCGTGCCGTAAACTGACTTAGTTCGGGTGAGGTTAAACGCGTGTCGCAAGCAATAACAACGCCTTTGTTTGGCGCATCTTGATCAAACGAAACCGCATATTCACATAGCGCCTGGGCCGATTCACCAATCGTCACCTTGTTGATTCGGTTTGATCCCAGCCCAGTTTTGCCGCGACGTCCGCCAGTACCGAATTCGATTACCTTAAAAAACGAATCTTCCAATTCTTCCCACTTTTCAGTCCTTATCAGGTTTTCAAGCTCGGTCTTGTATTCGGCGTATTTCGGCTCAACCAACCATTTGTTAATATTATTAACTGCCGGTTGTGACAAATGTTCACTCAAATTTTGCATAGTCATTGATCCTTTTATTAAAGTTATCGAACGAGTACAAAGCTGTTTTTGCCCTTTTTGACTAGGGCGGCGCCAACAATTTGCTGGTCATCACTTATTTTACTACCATTAACGGTAACGGCGCCACTGGCAATCAGGCGCTTGGCATCGCCACTACCGGTCGCCAGACCGGCTTCCACCATACAAGCCACAACAGTTTTGCCGGTTGCAACATTTGGAATCTCTGCGGCCAGGGCATCCAGATCACTATCCGACAGATCGCTAAAAGCCATCCGACCAAACAATACATCTGTTACGCGTTCGACACTAGCCATCCGATCGGCACCGTGAATCATTGCCGTGACTGAACGCGCCAAAGCTTTTTGCGCTTGCCGCAAACTAGGATCGGCTTGTTTTTGGGCCTCTAGTTCCTCGATTTGGTCTTTGGTTAGCAGCGTAAATATCTTTAAATAATCAACTACACCTTCATCATCGGCATTTAGCCAGAATTGGTAAAATTTGTAAGCGCTGGTTTTGGCCGCATCCAACCAGATAGCCCCACCTTCGGATTTGCCAAATTTGATACCAGTCGCTTTGTTGATAACCAGCGGCGTCGAGTAAACGTGCGCCTCTTGACCTTCGATGCGACGGATCATATCAACACCGGTAATCGAGTTACCCCATTGATCGGCACCACAAACTTGCAGTGTTACGCCATATTTGCGGAACAGATGCAAAAAGTCATAGCCCTGGATTAACGAATAACTAAACTCAGCATAACTGATGCCAGCACCATCTGCGCCTAGTCGTGACTGAATAAAATCGCGCCCCAACATTTGGCTCATCGGCACATGCTTGCCGACTTCTCGCAAAAAGTCCAAAAAGTTAATTTCTTTGAACCAGTCATAGTTATCAACAATCGTAAATTCTTGGCCATCAAAAACGCGGCGGTATTGATCGGCTATTTTGGCTTTGTTGCGGTTAATTTCGTCGATTGTTTTAAGATCGCGTTCGCTTGCCTTGCCATCTGGGTCGCCAATCATTCCGGTGGCGCCACCAACCAACAGATAAGCCTTGTGACCATGATCGATAAAGTGTCGTACCATCATGGCCGCCGCCAAATTGCCGATTTGCATGCTGTCGGCACTGGGGTCAACGCCAAAATAAAACGATATCGGCTGACCATCGAGGGACGTCAGATCACCAAGTGTTGTTTGATTAATAAACCCGCGCCACTGTAACTCGCTTGATAGCTTCATTGTTTATCCTAAGTAATTTTAAGCCTGTAATACCTGTCAGTATAGCAAATCAGTGGCTTTATGCACAGCTTCACAAATATTAGCAATATCACTATGACAGCCGCCGGGCGTGGTGTTATAATGGTTAAAGAATTGTTTATGGGAAATATATTACGTGGCTAAAAAGATATTTAAATCTGGCAAACTAAACTTGTACTCGAATTTAACCAAGCGGCGTAAAGCCAAGCGGGACGTTGCGCAGCGCAAGCATGCCGAATATTTGGCGTCGCTACCCAAACACCCCGTCAAACGATTATTGTATCGTCTGCACCCAAAACGTGTTTTAAAATATTGGTTTAGCAAACGTGGGCTTTTTATGGCCCTCAAGATTACCGGCGTCACACTGCTAATCTGCGCCATTGTGGTCGGTGGATTGTTCGCCTATTTCCGCAAGGATATCGACTCGATCCGACCCGGCGAACTAGCCAAAAATGTTCAGTCAACCGTTAATACTTATTTGGACCGCAATGGCAATTTGCTATGGGAAGACAAAGGCGACGGTAATTACAAACAAGTTGTCGACGGCAAAGATATAAATCAATACATCAAAAACGCGACGGTTGCCATCGAAGACCGCGATTTTTACAAACACGGCGGCATTAGCCCAACTGGTCTGCTTCGAGCGGTCTTTAATAACGTTGGTGGTGGCGATACCCAGGGTGGATCAACCTTGACTCAACAGCTCGTCAAACAAGTATTCTTTGCTGACGAGGCCCAACAGCGCGGTTTGGCCGGAATCCCGCGCAAAATCAAAGAGATTATTCTTTCAATCGAAGTCGAGCGTATGTACAACAAAGAGCAAATCCTTGATCTTTACCTGAACGAGTCGCCATATGGCGGACGTCGCAATGGTGTTGAATCTGGCGCCCAGACCTATTTTGGTGTATCAGCCAAAGATTTAACTTTGCCCGAGGCCGCCCTATTGGCCGCTATACCACAAAATCCATCAGTATACGACCCCTACAACGTCGCTGGTCACGAGGCCTTGATCACTCGCCAGCAAACTATCCTTGATAACATGGCCGACCAAGGCTATATCACCAAAGATCAAGCCACCGAAGCCAAGGCCTACCCAATTATCGACCACATCAACCCCGAAGCCAGCCAATATACCAATATTAAAGCTGCTCACTTTGTCCAAATGGCTCGTAGCGAAATCGAGAACACTCTTGGCAAAGCAACCGTTGGCAAAGGCGGCTTGACCATCAAAACCACCCTGGACCTGAGCATTCAAACTAAGCTTGAAGAAGCCATGAACGACATGTTCACGTCATCAACTCCAACTTGGGCCGGTTTTAGCAACGGCGCTTCGACTGTCGAAGACACCCAAACTGGCCAAATTGTCGCCCTTATGGGTAGTCGCGACTTTAACTACCCCGGTTATGGTCAAGACAATGCCGCTATATCGTACATCCAACCAGGTTCAACTATTAAACCACTGGTATATGCCCAATTGTTCCAGCAAAAACCAACTGGTCAAGCCAATTACGGTAGCGGCACTATACTAAAAGACGAAAATATCGATGCTATTTATGGCGCCAAATTATTGAACGCCGACCACAACTTTAAAGGTGATATCACCATCCGCTCTAGCCTGGCAACATCACGCAATATTCCGGCCGTTAAAGCAATGTACATTTCGGGTGTAACGCCAACTCTAGACGAAATTCATAACATGGGCGGCACCAGCTATTGTACCCAAGGCGATGAAGTCCAGGTCGGACTAGCTTCGGCTATCGGCGGTTGCGGTATCAAACAAGTCGACTTGACTAATGCCTACGCCAGCCTAGCTCGAATGGGCGCCTACAAGCCACAATCGACTATCCTGGAAGTCAAAAATAACTCGGGCGAAGTCATCCAAAAATGGACCGACACAGCCGCCGTTCAGGTAATCGACCCTCAATCAGCCTATATCGTTAGTGATATTTTGACCGATGATGTCGCCAGGGCCCCACTCGACGGACGACACGCCAAAGGTATGGAAATACCCGGCGTCAAAACGTCAACCAAGACCGGTACGTCCGACAAAGGCGGCAACGCCAAAGATATCTGGATGGCTAGCTACAGCCCAGCCCTAACTATGACCGTCTGGCTAGGTAACTCTGACGCGACAATCCTAAAGAACGGTACATCATCAATACCTGGCGCAATTATCGCTAAAGTTATGGATTACGCTCACAAAGAAGTCTATGCCAAAGAAGGCCTCTGGAAGTCAGGCGATTGGTTTGCCCGTCCAACCGGCGTCCAAACAGTCGACAACGAACTGTATCCATCATGGTGGAACAAAACTCAGGGCCAAACCAACGCCAAATTGACCTTTGATAAGGTATCCAAATTCAAGGCAACCGACTGTACACCAGCCAGCGCCAAGATCGAACTGGACGTATCTAAAATGGTTGATCCAATCACCAAGAAGGACGTTTACATCGCTCCAGATGGCTATGACGGCAGCAAGGACGATAACGTCCACAAATGCGACGACACCGCCCCTAGCGTGTCTGTCAGCTGGACTGCCGGCGCGACCGCCAACACCTACAATATAACGGCGACAGTCACCAAGGGTACCTTTGACCTGACTAGCGTCGATGTCAAAGTTGGTGGCACCAGTCTGACCGCCGTAAGCGTTCCTGGACCATACACCTATACTTACACCTCGACCGTAGCCGATACAGCAGCCCTAAGCGTCACCGCCAGTGCTACTGACGCCGGTATGTATACATCGTCAGCCAGCGCCGCTACCAGCATCCCAGCATACACAAGCGGGCCCTAGTTACTAACCAAGGTCCGCCAGATAAAACAGTAAGTTAGAAATAGCTTACTGTTTATTTACTAGATCAATAAAGCTTTGTTCGTTATGATCACCGCGGCTAGACTTACGGTATTGTTTGCGTCGCTTGTTCTGACGCTTTGATACTCGCTGTTGCTCGGATTGGTCACTGTGAAAAACCGTCGCCGCTACTGGTTCGGGCGCTGAAACGACTTTATTAACGGGCTGATGAGCCGGCTTTTCGGCCGGTTTTGGCATAGGCTTAACGACAGGCTTTGCTGGTCGGTTAGGGACGGCGACGGGCGCTTTACGTACTGGCGGTTTTTCGCTTACTTGGGTCAATTTGGCAAACATCATCTTGCCCGCAGCGGTTTGCAGGCTGCGAATAAATTCGATTTCGACCGTCTTGCCAATCATACTGCTGGCGCGTTCGACCACCACCATAGTGCCATCGGTCAAATGACCGATGGCTTGATGTTGGTCTTGGCCCTTTTGAGTCAACTCCAGTAGCATCTTTTCGCCAGGCAAATACGCCATACGCAAGCTCATTGCCAAATCATTGACGTTTAGTACTGCAATATCTTGAACCTTGGCTACTTTGTTAAGGTTGTAGTCGATCGTACAAATCGCACCTTTGTACTTTTTAGCCAGATTCAATAATCGCTCGTCAACACCTTCATCAGCCCTGCTACCATCTTGAAATATATCAACACTCAAGTTTGGCACTGCCTGTAGTTCAGATATGACATCCAAGCCATGGCGCGCCCGGCTGCGCTTTTCGGTGTCAGCGTGATCGGCCAAAAACTGTAATTCGCCGATTACACTGCGCGGTATGCTTAGTTTGCCGGCAATAAAGCCCGATTTAGCCACGGCGATAATTCGCCCGTCGATCAATACCGAGGTATCGACAAAGATCGGTCTGACCTCTTTTTTATGTGATAATTTTTTGGTATTAACCGCCACCAAGTACGTAACTTCGGCCATAATTAATACAAGTAGTCCAATAATTGTTGTTTCCATAATTTTTTCCTTTACTTTTGTAGATAGTCGATGAGTGCGCTGCGCAAATCACCAACACCTTTAATGAATGAATCAGCGTTTGCTGTTTTTGGAGCAATCGCCTTAATAAAACCTAGTTTTTTGGCCTCGGCCACTCGACGATCAACCGACCGAACCGATCGAATCTCGCCGCCCAATCCCACCTCGCCAAAAACCACAAGACCGTCATCAATCCGGCGTCCAGCAGCAGCGCTTGCTATAGCCATACAGATTGCCAGATCGGCCGCCTGATCATTAAGCTTTAAACCGCCAACGACATTAATATAGATATCTTTATCAGATAATTTCAATTTTGTACGACGCTCCAGAACAGCGATTAAAAGATTGAGCCGATTCAGATCAAAGCCACTGGCGGTACGCTTAGGATAACCGAAACTGGTCGGATTTACAAGGGCCTGTATCTCGACCAAAAGCGGTTTAGTGCCCTCGATCGTCGCCAAAACCACCGATCCGTCGGCGTTCTGCCTCTCGGCCAACAGTGACGCCGATGGGTTTTCAACCAACCGCAATCCCTCTTGATACATCTCAAAAATCGCCGCTTCGCTGGTTGACCCAAACCGGTTTTTGATCGCCCGTACAATCTTGAAACCACCATAACGGTCGCCCTCAAATTGCAAAACCACATCGACTAAATGTTCGAGAACCTTAGGCCCAGCAATACTGCCTTCTTTGGTTACATGCCCCACCAAAATCACGGCCGCGCCCGATTGCTTGGCAGCCCGAATAATCACGTTGCTGCTATTTGTAATCTGGCTGACCGTACCTGGCGCCGAAGTGATCTCGTCGAGAGCCAAAGTTTGGATCGAATCGATCACCACCATCTTGTAATGACCCGACCGGATAGTCGCCGCGATATCGTCGGCACTGGTGCTGGCGGCAAAACTCAAATTCTCGTTTTGCTCTGCCCCCAGACGCTCGGCCCGTAATTTGACCTGTCCGGCCGATTCCTCGCCGCTAACATACAAGACTGGTTGACTCATAGCTATCGCTGCCGAAACTTGCAACAGTAATGTACTTTTGCCAATACCGGGCTGCCCCGCCAACAAGACAACTCCACCCAGCAATATGCCGCCGCCCAACACGTCGTCCAAGTCCTTAAAGCCAGTCGCCAAACGCTTAACATCATCGCCGCCAGCTATGGCACGCATCGTCTGGACATTCAAAACGCTACCGCTGCTAGTACTGCGCGCCACCACCGACTTGCCAGTTGCCGCGGCAGCTTGTTCGACCAAAGTATTCCATTGGCCACAGTTATCACACTTACCGACCCACTTGGGATAAGTAGTGCCGCAATTTTGACAGACAAACTGAGTTTTGGGTTTAGCCATTACATCCAGTATAACCTATACCGATGGGGCTGGGGCGAGCGAACTGTCAATACTGTTATATAGTTTTTTGGACTGAGTAGCGATCGAGTTGTACTGATCAAGCATCTGTCCATATTTGGTTATATCACTGTTAATCGTGTCGCGCTCGCCATTAACCGTCGTCACTCGTTTGACTAAAACTACTCGTTCCGAATTAAACTGCGCCATCGACGTAAAGACACCGGCTGCCGCCCTGGCATTATACGACGTGATATCGTTTTCTAATTGTTTAATATCAATATTATATTGATCCGTTCTGGCCGCAATACCAGCCGACAATGTATTCATCTGCGCCGCCAAATCATCAGCTGTCTTGCGCAAGCTAATAAAAATACTGCTGTATTTGGTGTTTAAATCAACCACTTTCTGTCGATCCGCAAAATAGCGACTGTAATAGGCCTCTAACTCTGGACTAACAGGTTTAATCTCGGTACCAATGACCGAAAACAGCTCGTTATCGCGCTGCCCGGGTTCGGTCCTGGCGTAAAACGCCATTCGTTCCGAGTAATCTTTGTCTAACTCCAGCCTAGTGTATTCTTGTTCGAGCAAATTATTAACTTTAGTTTTATCGTCACCCGACAACCGATAATAAGCCGCGTGCAGCATCTCGTGCGCCGCCGTTACCTCGCGTACACCATCCAGTTGCGGATCGGTAACATCATAAACGTAAATCTTTAGGTCTTTGTAACAACCCAGAATATAGGTTGTACTCTCGACCCGATCACACTCATTATTAAAACTTTGGCTGCCGTCCAGCGTCGGTTGGCTGGCTTCATACAAGAATCGTCCATAACTATTCATCCCTGATCGATCAGCCAGCGCCTGAACTTGATCGGTCGGCTTAAACTGCCAAACCGATATTTGATCAAGAACGTACTGTTTATTTACCACTACAACCAGCGACAGGCCCAAAAAAAAGAGCGTAATAATCAGTCCAAAGACAATCCGAGCAGTATTATGCTTCTTTGGCAACATCAATCTTGATTTCTCCATTAGTCGTACCCACTGTTAATACACTACCTTTTTCGTACCTGCCTGACAAGATGCCATCGGCCACCGCGTGCTCGATTTGGTCCTGAATGGCGCGGCGCAGTGGTCGGGCGCCAAATTTTTCGCTATAACCACGGTTAATAACTAATTTTTTGGCTGACGGTTTAATTACCAAATGAATACCTTTTGGCACCAACCGTTGCTGCAAATCGGCAATCAAATTATCGAATATTTTACTGATTTGGTCACGAGTCAAGGCCTTAAACGTAACGATAGCATCAAATCGATTGATTAGTTCGGGGCGCATAATTCGCCCCAACAAACCTTCGGCTGCGGCAGCATTCTCGGCATGAACCTCGCTCAAACGTTTGTCATCGGTTTTTGACACGGCGTGAAAGCCGAGGCTAGACTCTCGGGCCATCAAATCAGCCCCCAAGTTACTGGTCAAGATTATTATTGAATTACCAAAGTTCACCTTGCGCCCCTTGGCGTCGGTCAAGGTACCATCTTCGAGTATCTGTAGCAACAAATGAAAAACCTCGCTGTGGGCTTTTTCGATCTCGTCAAACAAGACCACACTGTATGGCTGGCGACGAATCCTGTCGGTTAATTGGCCACCATCATCATAGCCAATATATCCAGCCGGCGCACCGATCAAACGACTGGTGTTATGCTTCTCGCCAAACTCGCTCATGTCGATTTTGATCAATGCCTTCTCGCTACCGAACACTTCACGCGCCAACACCCGGGCTAGTTCGGTCTTGCCAACGCCCGTCGGCCCCATAAAGACAAATGATCCGATCGGACGATGCGTGTCGGCTACGCCACTGCGACTGCGCCTGATAGCCCTGGCCACCTTGGTGACAGCTTCGGTTTGACCAATAACATATTTTGCCAGGTGTTTTTCGAGGTTTTGCAATAGTTTAGTCTCGGACTTTTGTAGCCTTTGCACCGGTATGCCGGTCATCGAAGCAATGGCATGCGCAATATCATCGCTAGTCAAAACAATCGGCGTTTTGCGATCATTTTCTTCTCGTACCTGGGCCAAAGTCGCCGATATTTGACTGATCCGAGTTTTATACAAGGCCGCTCGCTCGTAATCCTCGGCCGCTACCGCATCCTCAACTTTTTCGTTCAAATCTTTTAATTCTTTGACGTAACTGCGCAACCGACTTGGTTTTTGGCCCGAATGCACCCGAACCAGCGCTGCCGCTTCATCAATCACATCAATCGCCTTATCGGGCATAAATCGCTCATGAACATAACGATCGGCCATATAAACCGCCTCTTCGATCAGCTCGTCCGACATACTAACACCGTGGTGTTTTTCGTAACGATTACGCAAACCTTTTAGAATCGATACGGTATCTTTGATATTGGGCTCGCCAACCATAATCGTCTGCAAACGACGCTCCAGGGCACTATCTTTTTCGATATATTTGCGATACTCGTTGGTTGTCGTGGCGCCAATTAGATGCAGTTCACCACGCGCCAAAGACGGCTTCAAAATATTAGCAGCGTCAATCGAACCCTCGGCCGCGCCCGCACCAACCAGCAAATGGATTTCGTCAATAAAAACAATAACGTTCTTTTGCTTGTCCAGTTCGGCCATAACTTTTTTCAGGCGGTCTTCAAACTCGCCGCGATATTTGGTACCGGCAATCATACCGGGCAAGTCGAGTTGAATAATTCGTTTATCGAGCAAGTTTTCCGGCACCTCTTCGCGGATAATTCGCTGAGCCAAACCTTCAACAATGGCAGTCTTGCCAACACCAGGTTCGCCGATCAAAACCGGGTTGTTCTTGGTTCGACGACTCAAAATCGTCACCGCCCGCTCTTCTTCTTTGGACCGGCCGATCACTGGGTCGAGTTTGCCTTTTTTGGCTAGAGCCGTCAGGTCGGTTCCAAAAGTTGACAAAGCCCCAGATGGCTTGGCTTTGGTGCGGCGGTCATTGATCATACTGCGTTCCATGTCGTCACTCGATGTCTCGCCGCGCTGATCCAGGTGTGATTCTACCGTCGATACCAAATCTGACAAATTAATACCAATATCACGCAGCAACACCGACGCCCGAGCGTTCTTTTGAGCCAAGATGCTGTACAAAATATGCTCGGTGCCCATCAATTCTTGATGAAATTCCTGGGCAATATCCCAACTCATTTTTAACGTCAACTTGGCAGTTTCGCTGAGGCCCTTGGTCTCGGGCCCAACAATTACCGCCAGCGGTGCCAAATTTAAGGCCACGCGTACGCGGTCCAAAGTCACACCAGCGTCAGCCAATATTCTGGCGCCAACCGAAGACGACTGGGCCAAAATTCCCAGCAACAAATGCTCCGTCCCGATATACGAACTGCCATAACCCTGCGCAATAATATTTGCATGGTGTAGGCTAATTCGGGCGTTATCGGACAGGTGTGAAACAAACTCCTCAAAATCATCAGCCATAACATATATTATAGCTTATTTTTTGCCGTCTAACAAAACACCCGTAATAACTCACCACCTTTGCAACATAAAGTAAACAAAAAAGCAGGCCGCTCGTATACTGTAATTACTACTAAATAAGTTACAGATATGAAAGGAGGCCTGCTATGGCCTATTCTATCAACCCTAACCTACCAACAGCTAGAGCTTTGGCGATGCAACTACTAATTCGTGAACAACTACCGCTTCAGGTGGTGGCTAATCGCTGCGGTGTTCACCGCAGCACCATTTGGCGCTGGAAGCGCAAATGGGATGAACTGAACCAATATATCCAACTAG